>JBKJNG010000447.1:0-3417 GCA_046596065.1 Phnomibacter sp.
TCGGGCGGTACCAGGCAGGTTCCGGTCATCAGGAAGGCGCCTGAAGGGAAATCACATTCGCGGTATAGATAGCCAGCCAATTCCGTTAAAGAACGCTTCATGCGGCTGATAGGGGCGCGGCCTGTATACTTTACAACATCATTGCGGTAAATGGAAAGCGTTATTTCTGTTGCAGGTGAAATAGGTGTGTCTGTAACGTACAGGCAGGGACCAAGGCCCGCACTTTTGTTATAAATTTTTGCCTGTGGCAAGTATAGGGGATTGTCCCCTTCAATACTTCGGGAACTCATGTCATTTCCAATTGTATAAGCTTCAATGTTGCCGGCTGAATTTATGTACAAGGTAAGTTCCGGTTCGGGTACATTCCACGCAGAATCTTTGCGGATATACAATTCGCCACCAATGCCCACTACGCGATGAGCGGTTGCTTTAAAAAAAAGCTCTGGTCTTTCCGCTTCATACACACGCTGGTAACAATCGGCCGCACCGGCGTCTTTCGATTCATCCATACGGGCATCCCTGCTTCTTAAATAAGTAACGCCGGCCGCCCATACTTCCTGTGTGCCAATGGGCGGTAGCGGGTAATTTTCTATATAGCTGTCGGCTACAGCTTCGCTGATAATAACTGCAACTTTTAATGATTGCAATAAATAATTGTAAAGGCCATTTTGATTGATTAATTCATCCCAGTTATTTGCTAATAAAAAGGATTCATTACCAGTACGAAGCACTGCACCTTTTGTTGTTTTGTATAAATGCATAATGATTATTTTTTAATGGTATCAATATCAACCCCTAGTATTTGAATAGCAAGTTGCCTGAGCAAATTATAAGTGCCCTGCAGGTGCAATGTCGTTTGTTTATAAGTGGCCGCTTCACCCTGCTTTAATGCCAGCGCAGGAGAAGAAGATTCTATTTCGTAGAATGGGCCCATTTGTGTACCATCAGCAAGCGGTCCATCGTTATAGGCGTTAATTACATCGCCTTTATAAGGTTCTGTTTGCTGTTCCCATTTCGAATTTACATAGTCCGCTTGCTTATCAATTTCAGGAAGCAAAATGGTGAGTGTGTTGTTTTGAAAATCGAAACTGGCAGCCATTGGTTTTGCAATCTTTGGCGACACGCCAACTTTACTCCGGTACTTGCCATCACAAACAAAATAAAGGGCGCTGTCGGTTACCTGTAACCGTTCGGGTGGAATGCTGCCAAAATAATTATCGGTGATAAAAGACCTGGCATTTTCCATAGGCGCCAAAGGTATTATTACCATTGTTTTTGCACCCGGTGCAAACATACCCAGCAGCCAAATGGAGAGTAGCCCATTTTCTTTTGTCCAGTCTTCCGTACCGGCATTCCTTAATGCATTTTCTGTTTGATAACCCACGAATTTTACATCAGCGGGCAGGGCAATATGCAGCATGCTTTCAACGCCCGTCTTGTTTAGCATGGTTATTTTTCTTGTGATATCGATGTCGAATACAGTGCCGGTATAGTTTATAATACTCGTTTGTTTTGAAAATATCGCTTCGGTCGCATTGGATAACACTACATCGTAACGCTCGGTATCAATCACCGCCGGCACTTTCCAGTGATCCATATTAAAAGGATCGTCTTGTTTAAAATACAAGGCGAATTGACCACCTTCCGGCCCTAACCAAAAACGTTCTTCACCACCAACCGGGTTAAACTGTTTTCTCTTTCCTGGTGCAGCAACAAGGTCATAATTCATCCAGCCAAAACTTAAACCATTATCACCACCGGCAGTGCTTGTCATAACCCTTCCCTGGTAATCGGCAGACAATAAAATTTTCGAAGTGCCATCATTGCTTTCTAATTCCAGCACTTTATTATTGTGCGCTTTTAAAAAGCTGGCATCGTATCCATAAGTACCCTTTGCAGGCTCACTTTTACTGGATAAAGTATCCGCTTTTTCTTTATGATCACCCGTAGTGTTCCTGCAACTTGTAATAGCAAACAGTAAGCAAATCGAAATGGCAGGAAGCGTAATTATTTTCATGTAGGTTACATTATCATCAAACAAATATCGTAGTGTCTGTATTGCCCTTAATATTCAGCGTAAGTTAATGGGTCAGATCTCTGTACCCAATTAGCTGAATATTTTTTTGTTTGATCACTGCTTTTACTTTTTCACTGGTGTAGGTGTCTGTTACACCCTGCCTGTCTTCTGCAACATTTTCGTAACCGATATGATGTACCGCCCGCAGTTCCTCATTGTCTAATCCCGGGTGATCAACAAAAAGGTAAGTTTTGCCGGGTTGTAGTTTTTCCAGCATTTTTATAAAGCTTTCAATTTTTTCTGCTGATGTTTTATGCGGCCCATCGTAACCTGCATACCCCGCATAATCAAGATCAACATGCAGGTTGTATTCTTTCGCCAGCTTAATAGTAAGCGCTTTTACCTCGTCGGTTATGTTGGTACAATTCATGTGTGATGAAAGATGACTGACGCCGGCGATTTGTTTCAGCGCCATTTCAATTTGCGCCCTGAATTCTTTTTCAATATCAGCAATATTCCATTTGTTTTCCTGCAGGGATTGGCCGGGGTAATTTTTGTTGGCAAAAACCATCGGATAGAAATAGCCGTTGCTATCCCGGATGCTTTTGCAGTCGGTTAAAGGCCGCCATTTAATATTTTCCCATTCACTTGTTATTGCCAGGTGAATACCGATATCCGCACCCTTATTCTCCCGTAAAAGTTTTACCGATTCAGGAAACCATGGCGAGGCAACTATTACTTCGATTGAAGTTTGAATACCTTCTTTATAACATTTAATAAGTGCCAGGTTGCCGGAATGCGTGTAACCCATATCATCACCGCGAACTATTAGTCTTGGCCCTGTTTGTTGTGCCCCGGCAATAAAAAACAACAGGCAGAAAATGATGGTGTAAAGGAATTTCATAATGGCGGTTGTGTTTAAAATGCGATTGTTGTTTACCAATCGGCTGTCCGGTAATTTGCAGCAAATAAAAATAGGGGAGTTCCATCAGAATGTAAGCTTTGAAGTCTTCAGAAAATAAGGCATTTCATTTTTTTGTGTGGAATAAATTGAAATGGCAGTTGTGACAAACTATATTTTAAGTTGCCTGTGTTTCAGCAAAAAACTAATTCAAACCACTGGCATTCCGAAAGTTTTGACAATGAATCTTGCTGGGTCATTTTTTGGCGATAAAATCAAGCCTGATCTTTTTATATTTACCGTCTTATTTGAACTTGTTATTGCTAAATAGCCGTTATCAATTAAAAATAAAAATGAAAAAAATCAAACAATTACTGTCTACATTTTTTCTATTCCTTTTAGTGAGTTATTCTTTTGCGCAAAAGAAAGCTGGCAATCCTGTTTTCCCCAGTTGGTACGCCGATCCTGAAGCAATTATTTTTGATTCCACGTATTGGAT
>JBKJNG010000080.1:0-3228 GCA_046596065.1 Phnomibacter sp.
GCCCGATTTTATCATAGCTGATCTTATCGTTTCTTTCTTCCGGTGCCAGCCTGTAACTAACCAGTAGTTTTTTGTGCTGCGCATCGAAATTGTAGTCGTACTTGCCTGTTGTTTTTACCTTGTAAAAACCACCCGCACGTATCATTTCGCCTGCAATTTTAGAAGCTTCGAGTAATTGCTTATTCGAAACAGAAATCTTGTTGGAGGCTATTTCTATTTTGTCATAATACAAAGATTCTCTTTCGGTGCTCTTATCCCAGTCGCTGTGCAACCAAAAGTGATTGCTGCCAAAATCAACCAGTGTTTCGCTGTTGAAATTTTTTGTGGCTTCAGGTAATTCGATCACTTTATCCGTGGTTACATTAAGTGTTTTGCTATCAAACCTTACGATATGCAGTTCATCGTTTTTCAGGGCAAGGTTTACAATGCCGTCTATGCTGTTTCCGAAAAAAGAAAGGTCTTCGGTTTTTTTTGGCAACTCGTATTCGGAACCGAGCTTAAAGTCTAATTTTTTGTTTTGTGCACTTGCTAAAATGGAAAGAAAGCAAAATGTTGCCGCTAAAATGTTTTTCATGGATAGATAGTGGATTTGAAATTCCAGGATGATTTTTGGGTTATTAAGAGAAAGGTTTAAGACTTAATTAAGCTGTACAATTACTATGCGGTGATGGTAAAACCGCGGGTAGTTTAAGATAGTTGGAGTTTCATAGAATTACAATGATAGCAAAATTTACTCCACGATTATCTTTCTGACTCCTTAAAATAAAGCACCGATCCGAACTTAAACATTACAAGATTCTGGAAGGGTAGTTACATAATGCCGTAAGAATTACGGCTAGCTTATAGCAGAGAAGTTAACTTACTTTCCAAACATTTTATCCAGCTGGCTTAACGGGTAGGTTACATAAGTTGGATTACCCGATGGCGTAGCATTCGGAACACTGCACAAAAAAAGTTGTTCAACTAACCCACGCATTTCGCGGTCGGTAAGCTGGCGGCCGGTTTTAATGCTCTGCTGCCATGCAAGACTACGAACGAGTTTTTCGCGTTTGCTCAATTTTACATCGCTACTAAAATGCTTGAACTGCTCCAGCAATTGTTCGATCAGGCGCTTTTCATTACCTGCTTCAAGATCGGCAGGCGTTCCCTGCACCACAAAACTATTAGCGCCAAACGGCTCGATATGATAACCAAGCTGGTGCAGATCGGGCAGCAATTCGTTCAATAAAACGGCATCGGCATTACGCAATTCAAAAGTGGCGGGAAAAAGGCTTTGCTGCGTAGCCATGGCTTTTCCGTGGATGGCTTTGCTCAGTTGCTCGTACAATACCCGTTCGTGGGCCGACTGCTGGTGCAGCAATAAATAACCCTGGTTGCTAACCGCCACAATATAACTGCCGTGCAACTGCATCAGAGGTGCTTCAGGCAGCCACTGAAAACGGCTTTCGCGGGAAACAGGCCGCTGCTCGTATTCAAGATCAGTAAGCACGGTTTTGGCACCTTTTTCAAAAAAGTCTTCTTTCAGTTTCGCCAGTTCACTTTTCCATGCCCCGCCGGGCGATCCAACTGTAGGTTCTTCGTCATCGGTAACTCTTGCTCCGGCAGGCAAACCATCATTTCGGTTTTGAGCACCAATTGCTTCGTGGATCTGTTTGTCCTGCTGTCGCATGTCCTTCCAGCTTTGCAGGCCGCTTGGTTCAATTTTATGCGCCTGGTTTTTTTGTGTGAAGGTTTGATAGAGATTGGATGAAGCTGCCTGTTCCCGTTTTTCGCCGGTAAAAGGCTGATTGATGGCATCCAACTGCTGAATTTCAGCATTCAGGCTAAAATCAAGCGATGGCGCAATGCTGAACTGAGCCAAAGCATGTTTTACCGCAGCCTGTACAAAAGCGTAGGCAATTTTTTCATCGGTAAACTTAATTTCCTGTTTGGTAGGGTGTACATTGATATCGATCTGCGATGGATCCATATCAATAAACAGGATGTAAGAAGGATAACTGTCTTTGGCAATCAGGTTTTCGAAAGCGTTGGTGACAGCGTGATTGAGATAAGCGCTTTTTATGAAACGGCTGTTTACAAAGAAGTACTGGTCGCCACGGGTTTTACGGGCGGTATCGGGCTTACCAGCAAAACCAGAAATGGTAAGGTAATCGGTTTCTTCATTCACCGGCACCAATTTGGTTTGATACTGGTTGCCAAGCAATTGCACAATGCGTTGTTTCAAGCTGCCTTTTTCAAGAAAGAATACCTGCTGGCCATTGCTGATAAATGAGAAATGAATACCGGGGAAAGCCAAGGCCACCCGAATAAATTCATCGATAATATTGCGAAGCTCCGTTGTATTGCTTTTAAGAAAATTACGGCGGGCAGGCACGTTGAAAAACACATTCTTCATGGCAATGCTGGTACCCACCGGGTGGTTAACAGGTTCCTGTTTTTGCACCATGCTATTTTCGATGGTAATGCAAACTCCCAGTTCGTCGGCATCGCTACGGGTTCTTAACTCTACCTGTGCAACTGCAGCAATGGAAGCAAGTGCTTCACCACGAAAACCCATGGTACGAATATGAAAGAGATCTTCGATAGAAGCGATCTTGGAAGTGGCATGTCGTTCGAAGGCCATGCGGGCATCAGTAACGCTCATGCCTTTGCCATTATCAATTATTTGGACAAGGCTTTTGCCTGCGTCGTTTACGATCAGTTTTATATCGGTAGCACCTGCATCCACCGCATTCTCCAATAATTCTTTTACCGCACTTGCAGGGCGTTGTATTACCTCGCCGGCTGCGATCTGGTTAGCTATATGATCCGGCAATAAATGTATAATATCTGGCACATCGCGAAGGTAACAGCTATGCCTTAAACCAGCTTATGATTGAAGTAAATGGGCGGCAAAAACCACCATTCCGTTTTTAAATTACTTGTTAAGAATAGCAGGTAATTATTAAAGTTTTAATGTCTTTTAAGTTGATGTCCGACAAGGCATAGCTTTTGAGTTATGGACCGCACAAACCTAAATATTCTCCCTACACAGCGGAGCTGTTTTTCAATTAATTATAAAGAGAAGTTTTATGTGGCGCCGCATGAAACTTAGATTTGGCTTAAGTATTTGTAAGTAAATATTGTAACGTATCAGTCGGTTTCTTGTTTCAGGCTAAAAGCAAAAGAGACTGAACCCGAAAGGCAGTCTCTTTTGTTATTCAATAATAGCAGCGTTATTTTTTATCC
>JBKJNG010000225.1:0-4894 GCA_046596065.1 Phnomibacter sp.
AATACAAGATAAACGATGAAAACGTAAAGCAATTACAATACAATCTTATCCGCAGCCATTCTTCCGGCGGCGGCAGGTTAATAGCGCCCGAGCTTGTAAAAGCTCTGATGCTGGCCCGGCTGAACAGCCTGATGCTTGGCTATTCGGGCGTACATAGGGAAACAGTTGAATTGCTGGTACAGCTCATCAACAATAATATAAACCCTTGTGTTTTTGAACATGGTGGTGTGGGCGCCAGCGGCGATTTGGTACAATTGGCGCACCTCGCACTGGTTTTAATTGGCGAAGGCGAAGTGCTGTTTGAAAACCAGATGTTTTCTACCGCCGAAATATTCGATCGTTTCAACATAAAACCGCTCAGCATTTACATCCGCGAAGGGCTTGCCATTTTAAATGGCACATCGGCCATGACGGGTATTGGAATGGTGAATCTTGAGCAGGCGAAAAAGCTGCTGCAATGGTCGGTAGTACTTTCTGCCATGACGAACGAGGTGGTGGAAGCCTACGAGGATCATTTTAGTCACGAACTGAATATTGTAAAGAAACACAAAGGTCAGAACGAGGTTGCCGGCATGTTAAGAGATGTGCTGCAAGGCAGTAAAATGATCCGTAACCGTAGCGAACATCTCTACGATCCTGAAAAAACAAACAGGGAAATATTTACGGATAAGGTACAGGAGTATTATTCACTCCGCTGCATAACCCAGGTGCTTGGGCCGGTGTTGGAAACTATTCAGCATGCCGAAAAGGTAGTGGTGAATGAGCTGAACTCGGTGAATGATAATCCCGTGATTGATGAAGCCAACAAAAACGTTTTTCATGGCGGTAATTTCCATGGCGATTACGTATCGCTGGAAATGGATAAGCTGAAAATCGCCATCACCAAATTATCGATGCTGAGCGAACGCCAGCTAAATTATTTATTGAATGAAAAATTGAACCAAAAGTTCCCTCCGTTCGTAAACCTTGGCGTGCTTGGCCTCAACTTTGGCATGCAGGGCATGCAGTTTCCAGCTACTTCAACCGTGGCAGAAAACCAAACGCTTTGTTTCCCGATGTATGTGCACAGCATACCCAATAACAACGATAACCAAGATATTGTAAGCATGGGTTGCAATGCGGCGCTCATTACTAAAAAAGTGATAGATAACAGTTTTGAAGTATTAACCATACAGGCCATCACTTTGTTACAAGCAATCGACTACCTTGAGTGCACTGGCAAACTGGCACCTTTTACTTTAGGCATTTATAAAAGTTTGCGGGCATTGTTTCCAAAATTTATAGAGGATGGCGCCCGTTATAAGGAGCAGAAACTGATCAGGAATTTTTTAGAGAAAAATGAGCCATTCCAAACTGTTGACTGATGACAGTCGACAGAAATCACGAAATCCCAAAATCAGAAATTGTATGAAATGTGCCCTTGTTACAGGCGGATCAAGAGGAATTGGCAAGGCAGTTTGCATAAGGCTGGCAGCCATGGGGTATTACGTAATTATTAATTACCGTTCCAATGAGGCGGAAGCAATAAAAACGCTTGAAAGCATACGCAAGCAAACCGGGGAAGGAGAATTGCTGCAATTTGATGTTGCCGATAAAATTGCCATCCAATCCGTATTAGGCCAATGGATAGAAACCAATAAAGACAAAACCATTGAAGTGCTGGTAAACAATGCCGGCATAAAAGACGATGGCCTGATGATGTGGATGAAGGATGAACAATGGGATAGCGTTTTGCATACAAGCCTTGATGGTTTTTTCTACGTAACACGTACCGTTTTAAACGCCATGCTACTGAAACGATATGGCCGCATTATTAATATTGTTTCGCTTTCAGGCTTAAAAGGTATGGCCGGTCAGGTAAATTATTCCGCCGCCAAAGCTGGTGTAATTGGTGCTACCAAAGCCCTTGCGCAGGAAGTAGGCAAAAGAAATATTACGGTAAACGCAGTTGCACCCGGCTTTATAAAAACCGACATGACCGAAGGCCTCCCGGAAGACGAATTAAAAAAGATGATACCTGTCAATCGTTTTGGCACCCCCGAAGAAGTGGCAAATGCCGTTGCTTTTTTGGCTTCACCCGAAGCGGGCTACATCACAGGCAATGTTATTAATGTGAATGGAGGATTGTATTCGTAGAATCATCGTTTTGCACTTTACCAACATTAATTATTTCCAAATACTTTTTGCCTTAACCGAATTCTTTATTTTCAGGATAAATTTGCCAGTCTATGAGCAACCGGGAAGTGATAACGGGCATTGGCATTTACTCCTGCATTGGCAAAAACCTGGCAGAAGTAACCGAATCTTTATACAAGGGCAAGTCTGGTATTGTGCTCGACCAGTTCCGGAAGGAATTTGGCTATCGCTCCGGCCTCACCGGCTTTATTGAGCGGCCACCCTTAAAAGGCATACTCGACAGAAGAGCCCGCATCATGCTGCCCGAACAGGGCGAATACGCTTTTGTAGCAACCAGCGAAGCCATCGCTATGGCAGGCCTTGATGCCGACTTTTTCTCGCATACCGAAGCCGGTGTTTTATACGGCAACGATAGTTCAGCCGCACCTATAATAGAAGGCATCGATATTATGCGTGCCAAAAAAGATACCATGATGGTTGGTTCGGGTTCGGTGTTCCAAACCATGAACAGCACGGTTACCATGAACCTTGCCACAATATTCAAACTGCGCGGCATCAATCTTACCGTAAGCGCCGCCTGTGCCAGCGGTTCACATGCTATCGGCCTTGGTTATCATCTCATAAAAAGCGGTTTACAGGATTGTATTATTTGCGGCGGCGCACAGGAAGTGAACCATTACGCTATGGGCAATTTTGATGCGCTGTCAGCCTTCTCGGTTCGTGAAAATGAACCAGTGAAAGCATCCCGGCCTTTTGATCGTGACCGCGACGGACTGATACCAAGCGGTGGCGCAGCAACCGTTATTCTTGAAAGCTATGAAGCCGCAAAAAAACGCGGTGCCAATATTTTAGCCGAAGTGGTGGGTTATGGCTTCTCATCCAATGGAAGCCACATTAGCAACCCAACTGTTGATGGGCCGGTAAGGGCATTAAGCATGGCCTTAAAAGATGCAGGATTGCAGGCGAAAGAGATCGACTATATAAATGCCCACGCTACTTCCACCCCAGCCGGAGATGCCAGTGAAGCAAAGGCGCTCTATGAAGTTTTTGGCGCCGCAAATACGCCGGTAAGCTCTACCAAATCGATGACAGGGCACGAATGCTGGATGGCCGGGGCAAGTGAAATTGTGTACACCCTGTTAATGATGCAGCAAAATTTTATTGCCCCGAATATTAACTTTGAAAACCCCGATGAAGATTCTGCCAAACTGAATGTAATTAAAGAGACTACTACGGTAAGAATGGACCGTTTTTTGTCCAACTCTTTTGGTTTCGGTGGCACAAACTCTTCACTGGTTATACAAAAATGTAGGTAAACTTTAACAGTTTTATCGTTTTTACACGGCATCACTTATTTTTACTGCTTTGCCAAACCAATATTTGATTATGAGTAACGAAGTGATTATTGAAAAAATCAATGGATTCCTGGTGGAAGATTTTGAAGTGGAGCCTGAATTAATTACTCCTGCGGCAAACCTTAAAGAAACACTCGAATTAGACAGCCTTGATTATATTGATCTTGTGGTGGTTATTGAGAGTAACTTTTCATTTAAGGTAAAGCCTGAAGACTTTGGCGGTATTGCAACTTTCCAGGATTTTTACGATTATGTAATTGGGAAAGTAAACGAAAAAGAACTCGTGTAATGGCTCAATGGGAGGGCAGGTCTTCGGGATCGCGTTTTGGATACAGCATCTTTGTATTCATTTTGAAAAGGCTGGGGGTTCTACCAGCCTATTTTATTTTAAGGTTTGTAGCACTTTATTATTGCTTGTTTTCTTACAAATCATCAAAGCACTTATGGAAGTATTTTCATCAAATACTCGGCTATGGTATTTTACGCTCTTTATGGAGCATACACCAAAACTATTACCTGTTCGGGCAAACCATTATTGATAAGGTGGTGGTTATGTCGGGCATGCCAAATCCATTTACTTACGAATTTGATGGCGAACAAAACCTGGTGCAAATGGCGGAAGGTGGTAAAGGCGGGCTGCTGATTAGTGCACATATTGGCAATTACGAAATTGCGGGCCACTTTTTAAAGCGGCTACAAACACCCGTAAACCTGGTGATGTACGATGGTGAACAGGAACAGATAAAGGCTTACCTGGAAAAAGTAGCAGGCAAGCGAAACATGAAACTGATCCTGATTAAAAACGATATTTCGCATATTTACGCAATAAACGAAGCACTGAAAAATAACGAACTGGTTTGCATGCATGCCGATCGTTTTGTGGAAGGAAACAAAACGGTTACCAAATCTTTACTCGGCCACCCGGCGCCTTTTCCGTTGGGTCCTTTTGTGCTTGCCAACACTTTCAAGGTTCCAGTAAGTTTTGTTTTTGCTTTTAAAGAAAATAGCAAGCACTACCATTTAAGCGCAAGTCCGCTTAAAACCTACGATGCGGGTAATAAAAACGAGCAGGTAAATAATATGCTGTCTGACTACGTGGATGCCATGCACAAAAAATTAAAACAATACCCGTTGCAGTGGTATAACTATTACGATTTTTGGCAAAAAGAAGTTTAAGCGGGAAATAGTTTTAAGAAAAACAAAAACGATTAGTTTCATCAGCCTGGTTTTGCGCATGGGGCGCTTGTATTGATTACTTTGCAGGGCCAGGCAACAGTTTAATAGCTCCACACATGTTGGTTTCCAAACAAAACATTCAATCCTTATTGGCACAACATCCTCCAATGGTAATGGTAGACGAATTACTGTTTACCAATGAAACTATCACACGGTGTCGTTTTACA
>JBKJNG010000369.1:0-12807 GCA_046596065.1 Phnomibacter sp.
CTTCCACCTTGCCATATTTAAATGCATACTTATCTTTCGATATTAACCTTGCAGAAGTATATGAGCTGCCCATATAATTTTCTTTAATGGCATTTATTTTTAAAACGCCACCTGAAACAACAGCGTTCTCCGGCCTGCTGGTATAATTTTCCAGCTCTGCGTTACCCCATCCACCGGCGCCGAAATCATACCCCCATTTTGAAGGATCAGGAGCGCCATCCGTATTAAATTCATCTGCCCAGGCTAAGGCTAATGCAATATTTACGGTAACCGATATTGATTTAGAAACAGCTTGGCCTCCCGCATTCCTGGCGGTTACGCTTACTGTATAAGTACCCGAAAAACCATACTTGTAAGTTAAGGTTCCGGAAGGAACTGTTTGGGAACTTCCATTGCCAAAATCATAATCGTATGTAGTAGCATTTGTTGCAGATGCAGTAAAAGATACATTCCCGCTGTTATCGGGATTAATGGTTGCATTTACCACCAGGCCTGTTGGCGGATCTACGGATTTGCCAGTATCCTTACTGCAGGAAGTTAAGCAGCACAACAGGGTTAATAAAATTGAGAACGTGATCTTCATATATAATTTTTAATTAGCAATCAACTATTGTATGGCGCTCGTATTCTTGTGGATTTGACCATCCATTTAATATTTTTCCAAACCTATACTAGTTATTGAAAGCTTAGTATTTTTTTCTTCAACATATTTTTCCGGATTACCTCTGTTGTTCCATTGCTTTTTGACGCCATAATTATTCCTTCGTTTTTTCTTTTAGCGTGATCATCTGCCGGTTATTACCAGCAATATAAATTCCACTGATATTTCTTGAAACTGATTTAAAATCTTTGTTACTCTTTCCTTTTAAAAATAAAAATTACCGGAGAAAAATAATTCCTTCAAACCATCCGCATCACAATCATTATTGGCAATGACATCTACATACTAAACTGAACTTCTACCAGTAGTGCCTTTAATGAAAACTTTTCCAGGTTATTTACCAATAAAGCAGATTGAGTACTATAATAATAAAATTTCTTCGCAGCTGCCCTTTACTCTTTTGATATAATATTTTCGATGGTACCCAAAGCAAAAACCGCATACCTTAAAACTTTTTGTTTAGCTGGGGCATTTGTCCAACTAATTCATCTCCTGAATGCTCAGTGTTTGCTTTCCTTTTAATAAACCTTGTATAACCGGCTCTTTCTTACTATCATTATTAAAATCATCTGCATAGGTAACCTATGTGTCAACAATACTGCATTTGTATCAGTTATTCGCTCCCATGTTGCCAATTACCAGGTCAATATCTTCGTCCCAGTGAATATCGGCTGGAATTATTCAGCAGCGAAGTTTAATCGTCAGCCGCAACGGATATTGTTTGGGGCCCGTAGGCGTAGAGTTTCGCTCTATGTTTTCCATTTTTCAGGAAATATACCGTATCCTCGGGCACCCTCTTTTGGAGTGGAACCATTGCAGGACTCCCATTGATACCGGAATGCATTATTGGAGGTTCTGCTCAGCACAAACGTATTTATTTTACCAGCTAATTATGCAACGGTGAAAGTGGCAGTGGGCAGTGTTCCCGGTTCACCGGTACTTTTATTTCACCCATGAATAGCTAAGAGAAAATAAATACCGAATACAATTCCAATGAAAAGTAACTTGAAGTTGAATTTCATAAAGCAATTAAAATTTTAGTGTTAAAATATTTAGTTACGTATAGCAAGGTGAAAATATATTGAACCCTGTTTTCGGGGCAATAATCAGCTATTACATTTTTAAATCAAACGACAGAAATATTATTAGCGGCATTTATCTACACTAGATATTGTTATATAAAATAAGTTGGACAATAATCAGATGCTACCATTGAGTTGGTTGTTTTGACTTATAAGATGTCAATTTCTAAAAAGAAGTACTTTTTTCTGATGAATTAAAAACCAAATACATGAAAAAAGGCCGTGATTTAAGAAAGGTTTCCAGCAATCACGGCCCATTAATGCATCACAAACACCGGGTGATTAGTTGATATTCAACTTAGCGGTCTGCTGTGTGTTGCCATCCACCAATTTAAAAATGTAATACCCATGAGGTACACTGCTGATATCAATTTTCTGAACAGTGTTGCTTTGATTTTTCTCAAATGAACCTGTTTTTACAACCCTGCCATCTGAACTCAGTATGCTGTAACTAGCGTTACTGCTTTCAATAGTACCCAATGAAACAGACACTTTGTTCTTAGCGGGATTTGGAAACAAGGCCAATTTAAGTAAACCCTTGTCAAAACTCAATAATTGGGTGGATGAATAAACGGAATAGCCATTTATATCAACCTGTTTGATCCTGTAATAATTAATGCCGACTGCAGGAATAAGGTCAGTAACTGTGTAGGTGCGGATGCTGCTGCTGTTACCTGCGCCTGCTACAAAATTTATTTGCTTCCAGTTGGTGCCATCTGAGCTGCGTTCAATACTAAAGCCTTTATTGTTTTGTTCGGTAGCAGTGCTCCATTGCAATACAGCAGTGTTATTTTTCCGGGTAACGTTAAAACTATTGAGTTTAACAGGGAGAGGACCAGGTTTAAAGAAATAAACATTGTCAATAAAAAAAGTTCCTGTTGTTTCTCCCGCAACAAGAAAAAGCATTTGTGACAATTTATTTTTTCCGCCTAAAGTCGCAAACTCACTTAACGGGATATCGTAACTAACCCAGGTATTTTCCGCTGGTGTTCTTGTGACATCCGCCTCGGTATTAGAAACACCAAAATTTACCAGTCTTATAGTAAAAGGCTTTGCCACATTTGGTGTCCAAACATCTATGTGCAAAAATCCATAGTTTGTAGCATCTACCGGGCTTGCGATAAACTCTACTCCTGCGAAATGATGCAATACGTATTTCTTGGTATCATTACCTGCAATCTGCAGATCTGTTAATTCATGACAGCACCCACTCCAGCTGGTTGACCATGTATCTACCGGGTTGTTGGTATAAGCATTGCTGAACAGCGAAATGACATCTGCCGGAGCCCTGTTAGGCGTTGGTGCAGCGACAACTGGCGCTACTGCAGCAGTTACGTTGACGGTTAGCACACCACCGGCATCTACGGCACCTAATTTGCCGGTAACGGTTGTTGAACCTGCTGCCAAAGCTGTTCCAACACCAAATTCATCAAAAGTGCCGACAGACAGGTTAGAACTAATCCAGGTAAAATAGGCTTTCGCAGTTTGCAGTTGCACATTCACTCCATTAACAGGGAAAATAGAAGTAGTTCCATTGGCCCCAAAAGTTGACCCAACTTCTTTTGATTGTGTTTCTGTGGCAAAAGAAGCAGTTGGTGTACCAATTACACCGCCGCCAATATTTTCGTATTGTATGTCATCAATCCAGATGTTATACATACCCTCGCCTGATCCTTCTGCAAAATGGAATAGCCCTGTTTCTGCCGTTAGTTTTGATGCTACGGGAATAGGAATAATAAATTTTGTCCATGTTGATGTAACTGCTAAACCATTCCGTTCAGCAGCAAATACGGTTGTTGTTGAATTATTACCCAAACCAACGCCATCTAATAAAAAGGGTTGATCATTCTTTGCCCAAAAAGTAAGGGCGTTGTAAGCCGAAAGATTAGTGGGAGCAGCGGATACAAGTGCCCCACCGGTATAACCGGTTGTAACAGGTATTTTTAACGAAGCCGTACCCGAGTGTTGCTGCGAGTTATCTACTGACAGTGTATTAACGGAACCTCCAAATGCAGCAAATGATACGCCAGCGGCATAATTATCATCAAAAACTACAAGTTGCGCATTTGTGTTATAAGCACAAAGCGCCGTTACAAGAATCATTAAGTAAAACTTTTTCATGTTGTTTAAATTTTTAAATTATTGAAAAGAAATTGGTATTAAATTTTTTTTAGTTTTTTTGAGTAGTTGTAAATACATCGTGATTAATAAAAACGTACTTCATAGAAAATGTTCACCGGGAAAATTTCAAAATGCCTGTTTCCCGGTGAACAAAATCCATCTTTAATTCACTATTAATTTTATAGGGTTATATCCTTCAACCTTAACCAGGTATATACCAGCGGATGTTTTGAACGGTAAGGTTACATTCAGAAAATCTCCCTGCTGTGTGTACGAACCACTCAGTATAATACTACCTGTTACGCTTATTATCTGAACACGCATTGTCTTCAAAGAAGGTTCTCCTGTTTTAATAAATACATGCGTTCCTTTTAGCGGATTTGGGTAAAGGATTAACGTAATATTTTTGTTTCCAAAATTAACCATTCTTACCCCAAATGCTGTTGACCTTCCATTTTTATCTACCTGCGTCAAGCGGTAATAGTTATTTCCTTTTACAGGAGATTTATCTATAAAACTGTATTGTTTTATACTTGCTGTATTGTTGTTTGCTTTAACTGCTGCAATAGCTGTAAATAAACGGCCATCACTGCTTCGCTCGATAATAAAATGATCATTATTCAGTTCATCAGTTGTTGTCCAGGAAACAGCTACACTTCCTTCTTTTTGTTTTGTTGCAGTGAAGCTTATCAGGGTTACAGGCGTTACAATTGTGCCGGTACAATTGGAGCCTACTGTATAACTATGCGGGTTAGCACTTGAATTTCTTTCACCTGCAGGAGGAGTGTTGTAAGTAAAATAGAAACTGGTATTCACACCATCAGCTATTGTTTTGCTAAAAGTAAAATCAGCACCTGAAGCCGTCATGGTATAACCCGGATATCCACCAGCGCCCTCCTGTAAATACAGTATGGATAAGTTGCAGCCTGCAATAGGTGGCAAAGGGTGGAAAGTAAACGTAACAACACCTGCTACTGTTTCAGCCTTGTATTCATAATCACCATTAAAGGCTGTACCGCAATACCCGTCGGTATTCGGCGTGTTTACAGTAATATTTATAGGCGATGAAGTAGTTAACAGCGCGCTATTATCTGTCGCTTTGGCTCTTAAAGTGTAAGAACCGGCAGGTACATTGGTCCAGTCAAAACTATATGGAGCCGTATCATCCATACCTAAAAGGATGGCGCCGTTGTAAAATTCTACTTTCTCTACCGTTCCGTTCGCATCAGCTGCGTTAGCTGTTATGGTAATGCTTGCCGGTTCAAGGAAGCTGGCTGCCTGAGTTGGTGATGTAATGGAAACCGTTGGTGCACCGCCAAGACACACATCGCCTACTGTGTAACTATGGGGTGTTGCACTCGAATTTCTCTCGCCACCTTCAATCGGTGTATTGTAGGTAAAATATATACTAATTGGTGTGCCATCCGCAATGGCTTTGATGAACCTGAAATCAGTGCCGATTTTGGTCATACCATAACCGGGATAACCACCATTAAGGCCTTCCTTCAAATATATCAGCGAACTATTGCAGCCTAAAATCGGCGCAAGCGGATGAAAAGTAATTACCACATTTCCATTAATGGTTTCTGCTTTGTAACTGTAATCTCCGTTGGCAACCGTTCCGCAAAAACCACCTGTATTGTTAATACTTACAACAATTTTTACCAGGTTTGAAATGGTAGTGTATCCATCATTATCCGTTGCCTTTGCACTGATGGTATAATTTCCCGCTGGCGCATTTGTCCAGTCAAAACTGTATGGACTGGTAGCATCCATACCTAACAAAGTAGCCCCATTGTAAAATTCAACTTTGGTTACACTTCCGTCGTTATCGCTGGCAGTTGCATTTATTGTTACGGTTGCTGGTTCAGTAAAGTTTGCATCGTTTAAGGGTGACGTAATTGTTACCAGTGGTGTACTTCCAGTAATGCCCAAACAATTCGTTCCTACCGTGTAGCTATGCTTATTTGCACTTGAATTTCTTTCCCCACCCGGAGGCGTGTTATAAGTGAAAAAGAAAGTGGTAATAACACCATCTGCCAACGGGGTACTATAAACGAAATCGGTACCCGATTGCGACATCTGAGAATTGTTTGGAGTACCATTCGCCGTTAAGTTGATAGTTGCATATAAACAACCTTCAATGGGAAGTAATGGATGAAAACGGAACGTCACGATCCCGTTATTTGTCTCTGCTTTGTATTCATAATCGCAACTATCTGCCGTACCACAGTAGCCGTTTAAGTTGGGTTCATTTACTGCAATATGTATTGGAGTAGAGGTTGTTGAAAGCGCACTGTTGTCCGTGGCTTTGGCCGTTATTGTATAAGAGCCTGCTGCCACATTTGTCCAGTCAAAACCATAGGGGCTGCTGTCATCCATGCCCAATAAAGTAGACCCATTGTAAAATTCAACTTTGGTTACTGTACCATCGGCATCTGCTGAAGTTGCATTGATTGTAATGCTTGCAGGTGAAGTATAGTTTGCACCTTCAGCCGGTGAAGTAATAGACACGGTTGGCGCCCCTGGAACACACACCGTGCCTACATAATACGAATGAGGGTCAGCACTTGAATTTCTCTCGCCTGCAGGTGGCGTATTGTAGGTGAAATAAAAATTAATATTTACACCATCGGCAATGGTTTTATTGAAAGTGAAATCTGTACCGGAAGCAGCCATGCCATAACCGGCATAACCGCCGCCACCTTCTTTTAAATATAAAATAGAAGAAGTACTACCTGTAATAGGCGCCAGTGGATGAAAGATAAAATACACTTTTCCTCCCTGGGTATATACTTCATAGCTGTAATCGCCGCTTACCGCAGTTCCGGTGCAGGGAGCAGGTTTAACAGCAATAGCAATGGGTGCGGAAACAACAACGTTGTTATCGTTATCAGTCACTTTCGCAGTAATTGAATAATTGCCCGGTTGCACATTACTCCAGTCAAAGCTGTAGGGGCTGGTATTATCGGTTCCTAACAAATTAACATCGCTATAAAATTCAACACTTGTTACAGTTCCATCCGTATCAGCTGCATCAGCATTAATGGTAATGTTGGCCGGAGCTATAAACTGGGCATTATTTACAGGAGAAGTGATGCCCACTGTTGGCGCAATTCCAACAACTACTCCTGCAGGTTTCCAGAAATAGATATTATCCAGGTATACCCTGCTGCCTTCGGGTGATCCTACGAACTTAAATTGAATGATATTACTTAATGGTGAGGTCCCGATTGTAGCCAGATCAATATCGTAACTATTCCAGCCAGATACGGTTGGCATTAGCTGCTTTGCCACTTCCGGCTGACCTGGAACTATTGGATAAACATCAAATGATATCGTATTTGGCGTCCAGATGTCCACGTGCAATATGGTCATGCCTGATGCATCAACCGGGTTTTGGAACTGAACACCCTGGTAATTAAGATTTACATATTTTTTTGTGAGATTTCCTTCAATCGTGGTATCGCTAACAACAGTTGACTGACCCCAGTTCGGGAACCAGTCCGTGCCTGCTACCTCGGAGTATGCGCCACTAAATAGCGATATTACATCTGATGCATTGCGTGCAGGTGGCATTGGTGCCGCAGTAAGAGGGTAGGGAGATATTACAACTGGTGTTGTGTAGAAATAAATATTATCGAGGTAAACCCTGCTACCACCCGGCGTTCCTACAAACTTAAATTGCTTAATACTACTTAATGGTGTGGTGCCAATAGTTGCCAGGTCAATATCATAACTGTTCCAACCCAATACAGTTGGTGTTAGCTGCTTTGCTACTTCCGGCTGACCATCCACAATGGGGTAAACATCAAAGGTGATTGTATTTGGTGTCCAGATATCAATGTGCAATTTGGTCATGCCCGATGCATCAACAGGGGTTAAAAATTGAACACCCTGATAATTGAAGTCAACATATTTCTTCGTTAGATTACCTTCTATTGTTGTATCCGAAACAACGGTTGTTTGGCCCCAGTTCGGAAACCAGTCTGTGCCCGCTACCTCGGTGTATGCGCCACTAAATAAGGAAATTACGTCGGATGCATTTCGTACAGGCGGCGTTGGTGCCGCAGTGAGGGGAGATGCAGACAAAGCGGCTGGTTTCCAGAAATAAATATTATCCAGGTAAACCCTGCTGCCATCCGGCGTTCCAACAAATTTCATTTGAATAATATTACTCAATGGCGTGGTACCAATGGTGGCCAGGTCAATATCAAAACTATTCCAACCCGCTACTGTTGGGGCCAGGTGTTTTGCAACTTCCGGCTGACCAGGAAAAATCGGGTAAACATCAAAGGTGATGGCATTCGGCGTCCATATATCCAGGTGTAACTTGGTCATGCCCGATGCATCAACCGGGGATAAAAACTGAACACCCTGGTAATTAAAGTTTATATACTTTTTTGTAGCGTTACCAACAATCGTTGTATCAGATACTACGGTTGTTTGGCCCCAATTCGGGAACCAGTCTGTACCTGCTAAATCAGTATAGGCACCGCTAAACAACGATATTACATCAGATGCATTGCGTGCAGGTGGTGTTGGCGCTGCAATAAGCGGGCTTTCAGATAATACAGTTGGTGTTTTGAAGAAATAAATGTCATCAAAATAAAAATCAGCAGCTGATGAAGCCGGATCACCGGCAAACATAAAAGCACTTTTTAAAGACAGCAAATCGACGTTCCTTCCTTCAGCAGGATTGATAAAATCAGAAATTGGGATGATTACTTCATGCCAGTTACCATCTCTGATCAACCCGTATTTAGAAGCACCTGCCGCAAAATTTAACCAGGATTCACCATGCCCCGTTTTAATGCCAATTTTAAACTGGCCTGCATAAGAAGATTTAAAATGAAATTTTAGCGACCCGGCTTCAAAACTACTTAGGTTAACATAGTTGTTATCCAGGCCCATACCAAACCAATCACCTGCATTTGCATGAACCGCCCACAGGCTATTTCCTTCGAAAGGCACCGGGTTGGCTATGTTTGTGAGGTTATTCCAATAATATAAGGTGGCATTTGTGCCATAATTTAAAGAATCACTTACGGGCGTTGTTTCGGTAAGTATTCCGAAGTTGCCGGCTGAATTATTATTGGCTCCGATTATCAATTCATCACCGGCATTTTGATATAGTTTAATATAGTCAACATACATCTTACCCGGTAGGGGAGCGGTAATGGCGTTAGCATCGAAAATATTAGGGTAAGCGCCACCAACAGCGAGGTTCAGTAACAAAAAATGTGGGTTATGAAATTCACTTAATGCAGGATCACTGCTAATATCGAAACTGTAATATTCAACATTATCCAAATACATTTTTATGGCCTGGCTGGTCCATACCATCTTATATAAATGATAATCGGCTGAAAGATCCACAGCAGCATCAGTAGAAAATACGTTAAACTGATGTGCATCTGAAACATCACTCCAATGCGCCGCAGACGTTATTCTCTTATTAGCGAGCCCGGCCTGTATAGCACCTGCGGATCCAGCTTCCGTCATGTCAATTTCACCAATGCCCGGCCAGGATGGGCCAATAGTCCCTAAAGTCCAAAAGGCCGGCCAAAGACCATTTGCCATATTGGGTAATTTCATACGGGCTTCAACTGTTCCATATTTAAAATGTATACGCCCTTCTGTCTTGATACGTCCTGAAGTGAAAGCGTTGTTGCCAAAGTTTTCTTTTCGGGCCTCTATCACAAGGCTTCCATTTTCTGTCCTCACATTTTCAGAACGGCTGGTATAATATTCCAGCTCTGAGTTTCCCCATCCTAAACCTGCGGCACGCTCACTCCCATCTCCAAAATCATACGTCCATGTATTTGGATTAATACCAGTTGAATCGAAATTTTCCTGCCAAACAAGCGTTTGTGCAAAGGCAGAAAACAGGGGAAATAAAATGAAAGAAAGGAAAAGTACAAATGTGGGAATCCAAATTATTTTGGAAAGCATAGAAGTCGGGGAAAATTTTTTCATAAGCGCAATTTTTAGAACCTAATGATTTGAAAATGATTCTGCATGTATGCAGGTTGTGTGCGGGAGCGTAAATGAGCAAGTGAGTTGACAGAAAAAGGATTAACAATCGTCCGAAATTCCCCTATCTATCCCAACAGTCATCCTGAAAAAAAGTTGTATCAAAAACCTGTACTAAATAATTTCCATTATGGGTGCATGTCGGAAGGACTAAAAAATTAGCCTAAGGCTGAACTCTTAAGAATGGGAATCAAACAATTAAATGGTAATTGACATAAACCAATAACATAATTTGGTTGTGATTGCAGTTGATTTCGGGGATACAAATTCAATGGCAATGTGCTACCAGGAAAAAGTTGCCCAGATAATTTTTTATTAGAAGATGTAAGGTTTGGGTTGAAGCTAACCAAATAGATATTAATAGCTGAATCCTCAAACTGTTCCCATAAGATCGTAAAAAGTTTATAATAAATTGCCGTCCATGATTTTGGGTTAAAAGCGTTTAAACGCTCTCCCAAAAGCTTAAAAATTTGCGCTGATACCCGGTTAAAAATATTTTTGCAATAAATAAAAAGCGTTAATAAAGGATAGTTCGACTTCATAAGCAATCTTTCAAGTTTGGTAGAAATGGATGGCAATCCACAATAAATAAAACTACCTTACTGCTACATCATTTACTAATAACTGCGCCCTTCATTACTACATCATGATTCACAAAAGCCTGTTGGAATCCAAAACGTGGTACATCATTAATACATCAACAGGAAAGGTATACTTTTAGCCCGATTTACAGGTTCATAAAATGAAAAAACTGCTGCCACTACTTGCTTGCCTTCCCCTATACCTGTGTGGCCAAAACACCATTGGTTTCCCCGACGTAATTAATTATTCGAAACAAACATATAAGGGAGGGCTGCAGAACTGGGATATTAAGCAGGATAAAAACGGTATAGTTTATTTTGCCAACAACGAGGGCCTGCTAAGTTTCGATGGTCATTACTGGAACATGTACCCGCTGCCCAATAAAACCATTGTTCGGTCGGTTGAAATAGGAGCTGATAACCGCGTATATGTTGGCGGTCAGGACGAGCTTGGGTATTTTGCCCCCGCTTCAAATGGTCAGCTTCAATATCATTCGCTGACCAGCCTGGTTGCTGCCGGCGATAAATCTTTTGGAGACGTTTGGGATATCGTTTCTTTCAAAAAAGAAATTTTCTTTCGAACTCCTAATAAAATATTCCAGTTTATTAACGAAACCATGACAGCCTACAACCCACTGGGCGAATGGCGATATTTGGGTTTGTGTGATGGCATTTTATATGCCCACGATTACCGGCAGGGGTTGGTGCGTTTTGTCGAAAATGCATGGTTGCCCTTGGCAATAAAAAGCGAATTGCCTGATAATGATCCCATTACGGCTATCCTTAAAGTAGATAAGGACAGCGTATTGATCACAACGCTGAAGAACGGCATTTTTAATCTTTCAACAAGCGGCATTACTAAAATTAAAACCGCCAATAGCCGCCTTTTTGAAAATGACAGGATATACGCCGCTACGGCCATTAATCCTACCCAACTTGTGCTAGCCACCAATAACAGCGGTATTTATATTACCGATCTTAAAGGAAATATTATTCAAAGCTTTTCAAGAACAGAGCAAGTTCAGAATAATAATGTGTTGAGTATTTTTTTAGATAACCAGCAAAACCTTTGGTTGGGCTTAGATAACGGCATTGATTTTATTGCATACAACAGCCCTATCAAACATATAAATCCCCAGTTGCAGGATGGACCAGGTTACACGGCACTAATACACGATAACCGTTTGTATGCAGGCACTTCAAACGGTTTGTTCAGCGTGCCATTGCAAGCACAGGAAGACCTGAGTTTTAGCAAAGGAAATTTTTCGCCTGTTGCAGGTACCAAAGGACAGGCCTGGACCCTGGCAGACATCAATAACCAGTTACTGTTAGGGCATCATGAAGGTGCATTTCTCGTTAAGGAGAACAGTTCTGAATCAATTTCATCGCAACCTGGTTTTTGGAAATTTGTTCCGATGACATCCACCTATCCTGCTAAGCAGGTTGTGGCTGGCAATTATAACGGCCTTAGCTTTTTTGAATTTACAAACGATCATTTTGTACCATCGGCGCGACTCCCAGGTTTTATTGAATCGTCAAGGTTTGTAGCCATCGATGAATATCAAAACATTTGGGTTTCGCATCCATATCATGGTGTTTACAGGATTAGCAAAAAGGCAAACGGTTCTTATGACACTTACACCTACACAGACAAGCAGGGATTACCTTCTGCGTTAAACAATCATATTTATAAAATAAAAAACAAAGTACTCGTAGCCACGGAAAAAGGTGTGTTTACCTACAACCGGCAGGAAGACCGGTTTCAACCAGATTCGTTTTATATGAGATTGTTGGGCGATAAGGGCATTCGTTATTTGAAAGATGATAAAGCTGGTAACACCTGGTTTATATTCGATAAAACCCTTGGCGTAATTGATCAAACCGGTAAAGAACCAATGGTTATTTATCTGCCGGAATTAACTAATAAGATGCTTAGTGGTTTCGAGTTTATTTATGTGGTTGATGAAAGCAATGTATTCTTAGGTGCCGAAAAAGGCTTTTACCATATTAATTACGCCAAGTACAAAAAAACAGTTCCGGATTTGAAAGTGCAGGTGCGGTCTGTAACAATCGTAAATAACAAAGACAGCCTTTTATTCGGTGGGTTTTTTAAAAATGTGAATGAGGCGCAGGCGCAGGATAAAAAGGAAATTCCGGAAATTTCCTATAGTTGGAAAACAATTCAGTTTGAATATTCCTCCTCGCTTTTTGGCTACCAGGCCAACCTAGAATACAGTTTTATGATGAAGGGTTTTGATGATAACTGGAGCGAATGGAATAATCGAACGGAGAAAGAATATACCAACCTACAGGCTGGAAAATATGC
>JBKJNG010000035.1:0-4611 GCA_046596065.1 Phnomibacter sp.
TATAATTTTTTTTTGAATAGCATTAAAGACAAACTATCCTGCACCAATCTTTTTTTGTTAGTTTACACCATGCGCCAACTCGCCGCTATTTTATTTGCAGATATGACCGGTTACACTGCTATTATGCAGGAAAACGAGCAGTTAGCCCGCACCAGGCGCCAACGCCTGAAAGAAGTGCTGGAAATAGCCATTCCACAATTTAATGGCAAAGTTTTACAATACTATGGTGATGGATCGCTAAGTATTTTCAGCAGTGCGATAGACTGTGTACGGTCTGCAATAGTCATTCAGCAACTTTTGCAGGAAGAACCGGTTGTTCCCGTGCGTATTGGCATTCATACAGGCGATGTTAATGTAGAAGAAGAAGCTATCTATGGCGATGGTGTAAACCTTGCGTCACGGATTGAATCGCTGGCGGTAGCGGGAGGCATTTTTGTCTCTGAAAAGGTGTATGATGAAATACGTAACCAGGAAAATATATTTACCCGCGAAATGGGTTATTTTGAATTTAAGAATGTAAAACATCCTGTTCGCATTTTTGCGATAGCCAATCAAGGTATCGCTGTGCCCGCGAGAGAAGAACTCAGGGGGAAAACGCAGCCTACCCGCAACAGGTTGGCAGTACTGCCTTTCGTCAACATGAGCCCTGATCCCGATAACGAATATTTCAGCGACGGAATAACCGAAGAGCTGCTGAATGCCCTCGCAAAAGTAGATGATCTGAAAGTTACCTCGCGTACATCGGCTTTTGCCTTTAAGGGAAAGAATGAAGACATTCGTGACATTGCCATACAGCTAAATGTAGATAAGGTTTTGGAAGGCAGTGTTCGTAAATCGGGCAACCGTGTACGCATTACCGCCCAGTTAATTAATGCTGCAGACGGATACCATTTATGGAGCGAGGTGTATGACCGCGATCTTACTGATATTTTTGCCGTTCAGGACGAGATCAGTGGTATTATAATCTATAAGCTACTCGAAAACCTTTCGATTGGTCAGAAAAAGGAACCATTGGTTAAAGCTGCCACCAAAAACATTACGGCTTATACGTATTACCTGAAAGGGCTTCACTACTACAACAAACTAACGCCTGCTGACATCCTAAAATCAATCGAATTCTACGAGCGGGCTATAGCTATTGAACCTAATTATGCGCATGCATATGCCATGGCGGCATCCGCCTATAGCACGATGGGTGCAAGGGGGCAGATGATGCCTGCTAAAGCATTCGAAGTGGTTCACCGTTATGCCAGCAAGGCTATGGACCTTGATAATACTATTGCAGAAAGTTATATTGCAAAAGCCAATGCATACCTGCTTTACGATTGGAAATGGGAAGAAGCATGCAGGGCGCTGCAAAAAGCTTTAGAACTGAATCCCGCTGCTACGGAAGGTTACCAGATGCTCGGCTTCTATAACATTATAATTGGAAAAAAAGAAAAAGCCGTGGAGTTATTGGAACAGGCAGAACAGATAGATCCTTTGTCGGTTGCAGTTACAATAACGCTTGGCAGCATGTACACGTTTGCACTTCGCTTTGACGATGCTATAAAACAGGCAGATAAATTACTCGATATAAATCCGCACATGCGCAGTGCAATAGAGCTGAAAGCGTGGGTAACCTGCCTGAAAGGAAACCTTGCTGAGTCATTGCTCCTTTTTAAGGAAGTTCACCGCCTTACCAATCATCCGCTGAAGGGCTTAATGGGTTTGGCTTTTACTTATGGCAAACTTGGTCAAAGAGAAGATGCGTTACTGTGCATACAAAAAATGGAACAACTGCAAGAAGAAGAACCCAATGCAGTAATCGATATTGACATTGCCATATCCTGGCTTGGATTAAACGATTTGGAAAAACACTTTTATTACATTAACCAATGCATTGATAAAAGGATAGGTTCTTTAAGTTATTTCCTGGAATACCCGGTATACGACGGTATTAAAAACGACCCAAGATATAAGCAAGCAAAAATGAGAATGGGATTGCCTGGCGCATAATGGGATAAACGATTCTCTTCTGAAGCAGTTGCCGATTGATTTTAACCAGGGAAATAAAGTGGGAACAACTCTTATTGCTAATAAGGTTTTATTCCTGCAAACCGCACTACAGAACTTTTACCAATATGATACTTACCCTCATCCAAAAGGACTTCTTTCTCCTCCAGAATTAATATGTCATAATTTTCAAAGTCAGTTCTTATTTCTTCCACAGAAAACAACATATCAATATCTTTCGGACCACCCGCTTTAGGGTCAAGCTTGTTTAGATCCAGGTGTTTTTTACTGAAAGCTTCCAGGATAATTATCCCACCCGGTTTTAGATATTCATTTAATTTCTGATGGAAGGCTGATTTTTTCCCTGCTGCAAAATGCGCATAAACAAGTCCGATGGCATCAAAAGATTCTTTTTCAAACTTAAGCTGCTCCAGGTCTGCAACAATGTATTCAATAATAACATTGTTCTCTTTTGCCAGGGACAGTGCTTTTGATTTTCCTTCTGCACTAAGATCAAATGAAGTTACCTGCCATCCCAGAGTAGCAGCAAATACTCCATTCCGGCCTTCACCATCTGCCGGCATCAATATTGATCCGGGTTCAAATTTTTGCAGCCAATCTTTAAAAAATATATTGGGGCCTTTTCCATAAGCATAGCTATTCTCTTTATACCGGTCATCCCACATCTTTTTATACGCTTTATCTAAGGTTTCATTCATGTGTTTTGCTTTTAAAATTCCTCAGAAATAATATTCTTACTTGCTGCAATACCTGCCGCTGTGCCCATTGCTACTGCGTTTGCAACCGTACGCATACGTGTAGCATTATCGCCACAGGCAAAAACTCCATTAACTGTAGTTTCCTGCAAAGGATCAATGCGCAAATAGCCATCCTCCGTTATTTCGCATCCTAAAGATTCCGGAACCTGGCAATGTTGTTCAAAGGGACGGGGTGCATAAATCACCTTCAATGGGAATTTTGTTCCGCCTTTAAAAATGATATACTGAAGATACCCATTGATGTGTTCCAATCGCTCAATTTCCTTTTCAACTATTGTTATATGATGTTTTTGAAGCTTGTTAGTTTGTTCGGTGGTTAATGTTGAAGGTCCGTTGGTAAACAGCGTTAAATTATTTGTCCAATTCGAAATAAGCACAGCTAATTCATAACCATATTCACCATTGGCAAGGATAGCTGTTTCTTCATTTCTCACTTCGTAGCCATGACAATAAGGACAATGAAGAACCGAGATACCCCAACATGCAGCAAATCCTTCAATACCAAGCATCACATCTCGGATCCCTGTTGCAAAAATTAATCTGCCTGCCCGAAATGTTTCTCCTGATGCAACCCGAATTTCGAAACCATTTTCAGTTTTAATACCGCTTGCTGCCATGCCATCAAAGAATGTTATTGTGTCATACTCTTGAACCTGTTGCTTTGCTAATTCAGCTATTTCTTTTGGGGGAATACCATCGTGTGTTATAAAGTTGTGGGAATATGGCGTTTGCATGTTGCATGGTTTACCATTATCGATTATCAAAACTTTTTTTAAGGCTCTGCCAAGCGACATTCCTGCCGCAAGACCGGAATAGCTGCCTCCTACAATTATAACATCGAAATTGTTTTTATCTGGCATAAGATATTTTAAAGTTGCTCTTAAAGAAGCCGGTAAAAAAATAAAGGTCGTTGCTTTTCCATTTAGTTTAGTGAATGCGTTTCCCGGTAACGAAACCACAAATTAATTTAATCCAAATTATTTAGACTTGCTTGTTTTGGTTGAAATTATCCTTACAATTAAATCAACAAATGGAACACCCGCAAAAACTATCCAGGGAACCAATGGAAGCGTAAGCATTAGTGTTCGTTGATACAATGGCAATTCAGATAACTGCTTTCCGAACAAATAGTAAAACAGTGTTATAGATGGATAGATGACCACCCAAATTTTTAAAGATGCAAGCAATTTCATTTTTGTTTTCATGCTGACTTTTTTTGAATACCTATTTTATTTATTCAGCAAAAGTATTTGCAGATGTAGCATGCCCTATAGGACAAAAATGAAGTTAAACGGGACTTCTTTAAAATTTTGTTTGAAGGTCTCATGTGAGTAGCCTGTATGCTTTTTGAATAACCTGGTAGCCGGGAAATATTTTGAAACGCTGATGATCTTCTCAAACCTCTCATTTGGCAGACAATTTTGCCCTGTTTGCATATCAATTTCGCAAAAGCCGAAATATTGGGAGACCTTCATGGTCTTTGGTTAGATACTTTAGCCCATGAAAAAATCATTTATTGCTGTATTACATATAGGTTTTTGGACCTGTTACTTCATACTGATAGCAATTATGCTAGCTGTTTACTATAGAAGCAACGTTAGTGCTGGTAACCAGGAAGCCAGAATTTTAAATGCTTTTAAAAGTCTTTTCCTTTTTGCTTTTTTTCCTTCGTTCATTTCATACTGGTCTTATTACTTTCTTTTGTTTCCTAAATACCTTCAACACAAAAGAATTTTCCTTTCAATAATTTATGGCATACTCATTTCTGCAACAGCCGCACTGATCGGGTATACCCTGATCCGGTATTCAATAGAATCGGGTTATATGATAGATATGG
>JBKJNG010000138.1:0-5431 GCA_046596065.1 Phnomibacter sp.
CTCCGTACAAAGCTGCGGCAGATGCAGGCGCCGGAAGTTTCATGGCTTCTTTCAACGAAGTAGATGGTATTCCGGCGACCGCCAATAAATGGTTGCAAACAGAAGTATTGCGCAAACAGTGGGGCTTTAAAGGTTTTGTTGTTACTGATTATACCGGCATCGACGAAATGGTCGGTCACGGCCTTGGAGATACAGCCACAGTTGCTGCCCGTGCACTAATGGCAGGCATTGATATGGATATGGTAGGCGAGGGGTTCTTGCGCTCGTTAAAAAAATCTTTAAAGGAAGGTAAGGTTACGCAGGCACAAATTGATTTGGCATGCAGAAGAATACTGGTGGCAAAATACAAGCTTGGTTTGTTTGACAATCCTTATCGTTATTGCAATTTGAACCGTTCTAAAACAGAAATTTTTACAGACGACAATCGTAAGATTGCAAGAGATATTGCGGCACAAACTTTTGTGTTATTAAAAAATCAAAACAATGTTTTACCATTAAAAAAATCAGGAACAATTGCGCTCGTTGGCCCTCTTGCTGACAACCGCGAGAACATGCCTGGTACATGGAGTGTTGCTGCCGATTTTTCTAAATCAATTTCGGTGCTTGATGGCTTAAAAAAAGCACTTAATGGCAAAGCAAATGTGGTGTATGCAAAAGGTTCCAATCTTTCTGCCGATAGTGTATTTGAAGTGCGTGCCGGTATGTTTGGTAAAGCGCTTGAAAGAGACAGGCGTCCTGCGGATTCCATTATACAGGAAGCGTTAAGAGTTTCTGCCAATGCCGATGTAATTGTAGCTGCGCTGGGTGAAAGTGCCGAGATGAGCGGTGAGTGCAGCAGCATGACGAATATCGAACTGCAGCAAACACAAAAAGATCTGCTGAATGCTTTGCTTAAAACAGGTAAGCCTGTTGTACTTGTACTGTATGCGGGAAGACCAATGGCTATCAAGTATGAAAGTGAAAATGTTCCCGCTATTTTAAATGTTTGGTTTGGTGGTTCCGAAGCAGGCGACGCTATTGCAGATGTGTTGTTTGGCGATGTAAATCCTTCCGGAAAATTGAGTACCACTTTTCCGCAAAACATTGGACAGGTACCCATTTATTACAACCATAAAAACACCGGTCGTCCCCTTGCCGAAGGCAAATGGTTTAGCAAGTTCCGTTCCAATTACTTGGATGTAAGCAATGATCCTTTGTACCCTTTTGGCTTTGGACTAAGCTATACCAGTTTTACTTACAGCGATGTAAAAGTTAGCAATTTAACACCAAAAGGAAATGCGACCATTACTGCAAGCGTAACCGTTACCAACAGTGGTAAAACTGCTGGAAAAGAAGTAGTGCAATTATATATTCGTGATCTGGTTGGCAGCAGTACAAGGCCCGTTAAAGAGTTAAAAGGATTTCAAAAAATTTCATTGAATCCCGGTGAATCAAAAACAGTAACGTTTAGCATTTCACCCGCCGATCTTAAGTTTTACAATTACGATCTTAAATACGATTGGGAACCCGGTGAATTTCAAATTATGATTGGTGGAAATAGCCGCGATACAAAAATGACGAGTGTAAATTGGAGTAAGTAGGTAAAAGATTTTAGAACTTTATATTAAAACAGCGTCTTCGTGAAGAGGTGCTGTTTTTTTATTGAAAGTGAAGGCAGCGCACAACAATTGAAGCAATACGCACTGGCAGAAGGACTGTTTCTTCTTCGTGGTTTTTTTTTCTGAAAATTAACCGGCTTTAATTATTTTTACCTCTACAGTAAATTTTACATATTGCAAAAGCAGGTAATGCAGCATACGCCGCCATGCTTTCCCTACTTGCACTTTGTACTACCACACATTGCCAAATAATATCAGTATTGTCAATATAAGAACCGCAACTGAAATACCTGCCTCAAAGATTCAACTATTTAAACCTGTTTTCTAATGAACAGATGATGTATTCGAGCGGGCAGCCTGCAGTGGTTTTTTTATGAATGTTGAAATATTCAATTGCAATCAATGTAAACTTTTTTCAAATTGAATTACTAATCCGATTTTCTATGAAAAGATTATTTGCGTTTTCAATGGCACTACTTGCAATTGTTTCTATAGTACAGGCACAGGGTGTTGTGGTGCCATTTTGCCGTTTAGGTGTAAAACTATTACCGGCAGGTGCTATTGGTACACAATACCAATGGCAGGTAAACAAGGAAGGCTTTGGATTTATAAACATCGCCGATGGCGTGGGCCTTATTTCAACGGTGTCAGGAAGCGGGACTTCCGTCCTTAAATTATCAGACCTTAGCACAGGAGCAGCCGGATACCAGTACCGCTGTGTGGTAGACAACCAGTATAGCACTATCTACACCCTTAAACTTATAAATGTTTTTAAAAATGCAGGTCTGCCTGTATGGGAGAACCCTGCCAACTGGAGCTGTGGTGATGTGCCGGACCTGGGTTTAACCAACGATGTAATTATAGGAAGCGGAAATAATGTGTTACTGAAAAGCACGGCATTGATCAGGAGTCTCACTTTACAGGAAGATTCTAAACTTTCGGTGGCAGAAGGTGTAAATCTAATAATAGTCCCTGTGCTTTCCAACGGCGATGCTTTTAACCTTTCTAGCGATGATCTTGAATTACTGGATACATCTGCGGCACCATTAGAGGAGGAAGTATCCCCGCCAATAGCAAACAACCCCGGGTTTTCACAATATGGTGTAGGCGATGTAGTGCCAGTTACAGCAGCCTGGCTTATTGATTCCATGCACAAAGATGGGGTACGACTCAGCAGTCTAAAAAATACGACGATTTTTGGTACAAATGATCTTGAGGCCGATCAGGATGGTTACGCTTATAGCTATGGAATAAAGCAAATTAAAACCTGGGCCAAGCCCACAGATGGAGACAATTTCCACAAATCATTTTTTATGCTGGGCGCCGACTGCAGCGGATTTATTGCCGTCGTGCTTCAAAACATGGGTATTAACCTGGCTACTTTTGGAACCGGAGCCGAGGAATCAGAAATAAATAAAGGGCTGGCGAGAACACCGGCATTTAAAAATATAAAGCTGCTGAAGAAACCGAAAGTTGCCATGGCCGACCTCCAAAATGGTGATATTTTGCTTTGGCAGGTAAAACATAACCATACTGGTTTTTACTGGAACGATGGTAAGGTAAAAAGAATGTATCAATCCCATGGAAATCCCTACCCGGAAACGAAACAACAATGTAAGGAATGGAACTACAAAAAAGATCCCGTCACCAATGAATTTCTCAAGGATAAAAACGGACAACTAATCAGGGATGTTTGCAAAACTTTCAATACAAAAGAAGAGGAACAAGCAACAAACATTGGGATTAGTAGGGGAATACACCCATTAACTATGAAAGCAGTTTATGACTCGTGGGGACCTCCCGACTACGTATATCGTTTTACCGATTTTGAGGTAACAACCGGGGAAGCCAGCAGTATTCAAAACACGACAGCCACTATTAAGGGCACTGTAGGAAGTGCCGGTAGTTCAGCCATTGTGCAAAAGGGTTTTGTATGGAGCAATAACCTTCGCAAAGCACCAACGGTGTTTAACAACAAAACAATTTCGCCTACGCCACCTACTCCACCTTTGCTGATGGGAGAACCCGTTCAAAATAGCCCCGATTCATTTAGCACCCAAATAACCGATCTTGTTCCTGGATCCACTTATAACGTGAGGGCCTTTGCCATTAATGCAACAGATACAGCTTATGGTGAATCCATCCCTGTTACTGCCGGCGGCGTACTCGATACGCTGGGCATTTTAATATCGCATGGCATTTGGAAGGCCTGGGAGGGGGAGGTTTTAGGTCAATATAAAACACTGACTGATCCTTTAGAAACAATGGGCCAGCCATATTCAAGTTACTTTGATAGCGGAGCATGCAAGCACATGCTTAATAGTACATTGCGCCGCGACACCATGGCTTACTTGTTTAACGCTAACCTGAGCGGCACCTACGGAAAGAAATTTTATGATGAAGAATTCGATTTGGATTTCGACAATTGCAGCAGCACACTCTTACCCTGGCTTACCCAATACGAATGGTTTAACTATCCTCACACCTGGCAATATTTAGATAGCACGAAGGCTATCAGACTAACCTATCCACCAGGAACTTTTATTGAAAACACAATTGATTTAGTGATCGAATCTTTTTCGCCGACTGAAATGGTGGTGAAGTTATATCTCTACGTTCCGGGCTACGAAGCCTACCCAATTCCCTGGGGTCGGATTGTACTCCGATAAAATCGCATGATATATTGGATATTCAGGCGTTGATACTATAAGCATTCCCGAGGAGTAAACACATTATCATAACGGCGGCCCTTACTACATTTGCTCCTCCGGTATAATTAAATTGTTTGCATGAAGATCGTCACACTTTCTGTTGTTTGTCTTTGCTTTTGTGTTTCTACTACAATTTCTGCTCAAAAAAAACCCATCGATCAACGCGTTGATTCCGTTTTAAAACTGATGACGCTGGATGAAAAAGTAGGGCAGATGAACCAATACAACGGCGATTGGGAAGCAACCGGCCCAGTTACAAACGATGGTGATAAACAGGCGCAAATAAGGGCAGGTGCAGTTGGCTCCATGCTAAACGCAACCGGCGTAGCTAAAACACGTTCGCTGCAGCAAATGGCCATGCAATCGCGTTTAAAAATTCCATTATTATTTGGCCAGGATATCATCCATGGTTTCAAAACAACCTTTCCCATTCCCTTGGGTGAAGCCGCCAGCTGGAACCTGGAATTAGTGGAAAAATCGGCACGAATCGCCGCCATAGAAGCGGCTTCCGCAGGCGTACACTGGACTTTTGCGCCCATGGTAGATATTGCCCGTGATCCACGCTGGGGCCGTGTTATGGAAGGCGCTGGTGAAGACACTTATCTCGGATCGCTAATTGCCAACGCAAGGGTAAAAGGCTTCCAGGGGAAAGGTTTGGGCAATACCGATGCATTGATGGCTTGTGCCAAGCATTTTGCGGCCTATGGTGCCGCAATTGGAGGCCGCGATTACAACGCTGTTGACATGAGCCTGCAAACACTTCACGAAGTGTATTTGCCGCCTTTTAAAGCCGCCGCAGATGCCGGTGCTGCCACGTTCATGAATTCGTTCAACTCGCTTAATGGTATACCTGCATCGAGCAATAAAATGCTTCAGCGGGACATTCTGAAAGGCAAATGGAATTTTAAAGGTTTTGTGGTAAGCGACTGGGGTTCCATCGGCGAAATGATTCCACATGGTTATTCAAAAGATAATTACCAGGCTGCCATGCAGGCTGTTACTGCTGGCAGCGATATGGATATGGAAAGCCGCAGTTATAAAAATCATTTGGCGCAACTGGTAAAAGATAAAAAAGTGCCTATCGCAGTAGTAGATGATGCGGTGAGAAGAATACTGCGCAAG
>JBKJNG010000191.1:0-3758 GCA_046596065.1 Phnomibacter sp.
TGTAAATGGCTTTCAGCAGTTCTTCTTTACCAATATTTTTTAAGATATAGCCATTAATATCTGCATCGTTAATCATTTCATTTACAATATCGCCCTGGCCACTCATGCTTAGTGCCAGTATTTTAACTGCAGGAAATTTTTGCCTTACCTGTTTTGCCAATTGCTGGCCGGTAAGTTTTGGCATCATTACATCGGTCAGCAATACATCTACTTTATTTGATGCCAGTATGGCTGATATTTCTGTTGAATCGGTGGTGGTGGCAATAATGCTGAAATCTTTCACATCTTCCAGCAAGGAGCGGAGGCCGTCAATAACAATCTGGTGGTCGTCTACAATTACGATTTTCACTGGTTCATCAATCATATAAGCTGGTAGGTTGTAACTGGAATTTTAAAGGCAGGCTGCAACCGGTTTAAATGGAAAGGTTGCGAATTTAGCGCTTGTTTACCGCTAAAATCCTAATACTTAAAATGTTACTTAAACATTACAATGGAACATGCAAGCCAACAAAGGTGCCCTTGCCGGGCGAGCTGTTAAATTCCACTTCACCTTTCAGGTATTGAATTCGTGTAAGAATATTTTTTAAACCTATGCCTTCGAACTTTTCTTTTTGTGTTGCATCGAAACCTCTGCCATTATCTTCAATAGTAACGCTGATAGCATCTGCTTCTTTTATTAAAGAAATATCTAAATAATTTGCACCACTGTGTTTGATAACGTTGTTTACGCATTCCTGTATTACACGGTATAAAACGGTTTCAATGTCGGTGTCTATGCGCTCGTTCAAGCCTTCGCTGTATAATTCAATTTTTAAAACGCGGGTGTCAATCTTTTCTACAAAGTCACGCACTGCATTGGCCAGACCATTTTTTAGTAAGGCGTTGGGCATCATGTTATGACTTACTAATCTTACCTCGCGGCAGCTTTCATCTACCAGCGATATTATTTTTTCAAACCTGTTTTTTTGTTGTACATCTATGAGCCGCAAGTCGTGTTCAAAAGCTGAAAGGTTCATTCTTGCAGCACTCATAGTTTGGCCAACCCCATCGTGCAATTCGCCGGCAATACGTTTGCGTTCGTTTTCTTCGGCCGCTAAAACCGCTTTAACTGCAATATCCTGCTGCCTTATTACTTCAATCTGTAATTGTTTTTCCTGGCGGAGCTTATAGCGCCGGTAATTACTATAACCTAATAATGAACCAAGTAATAATACGGTGCCAGTAATCCATAAAAGGTAGTTTCTTTTTGTAAGTTCAAAGGTTTGTGCAGCTATTTGTTTGTCCTTTTTTTCTGTGTCGTATTTGGTTTGCAGTTCAGACAGTTGCGAGCTTGTTTCAGCAGTTATAAAACTATCCTTACTTGCTATATAGGCTTTATAATATTCAACCGAATTTTTATAATCGCCGGCAACGGTAGCTGCATCTGCGAGGCTTTCGTAAGCATTGTAAATAATTTCAATAACGTCCATTTTTCTTGATAGTACGATGCTCTTATTACAATATTCTACTGCGGCTTTATAGTTGCCCGAAATGCCATAAATATTACCAATATTATTTAGAATGGCGGCTTCCGTCCATTGGCTTTTCATTTGCCTTGCAAGGTCAAGACCTTTCAAATTATATTCAATGGCAAGCGGATAATTTTTTTGGTATTTGTAAACAATGGCAACATTGCCAAGCGCCATTGCCATCCTGCTTTTGTTGCCTGCTGCTGTATAATAATCAAGTGCTTTTTTATATACTGTCAATGCTTCGGGATATTTAAGCTGCTGTTCGTACACAGTTCCAATATTGTTGTAACAATCTGCTTCCAGTTTTTTATTGCCAATAGTTACAGCTTCCTCCTTCGATTTATTGTAATAGGAGAGTGCTTCATCAAAGCGTTTTAAACTAAGGTATAACGCACCAATATTTTTTTGAATTTCGGCAGCATCGTTATTGCTGTTCAAGCCCTCTGCCAGCGTAAGTGCCTGCTGAAAATACTTTAGTGCTTCGGTATTGTTTCCCTTATCGGCATATACATTTCCAATATTATTTAATGCACGCAGGTAAGTTAGATTGTCTTTGGCTTCAATAGCCATTTGTGCAGCCTGGTTTAACAACAGGAGTGCCGAGTCGAAGCCGCCATCTTTAAAGTAAATTATCCCTAATTGTAATTTCAGTTGCGAAACTTTAGCGTTGTTTTTACCAGCGTTTTTTATTTCAATGTAAAGACTATCGGATAAGTTATTTTGAGCAAAGGAAGATTGTGCCAGCAATGCCAGCAGGATAATATGGAAGCCTTTCATCGGTTGGTTTAATACAATCCAATATTATCGTTTTTTATTTGTTGCATTGCCAGGTAAAATAAATAAAATGTTTTTTTAAAGAAATGTAACTGATAAGATACTGGTGTTATAAGCTGGGGCGGGCTGGTATTTAATAAGTGATGCTAATGGAGTTATTTGCATTTGGCAAACATAAAATGGAATCAGTTTTAGTAGTTAATACGTTGGCTGCATCTGTTTTATACGACTTTATTTTAGTAAACATATTTGCAGTTGTATTTATAGTGATGCTTGTATCGCTTCTTGCTTCAGATTCCATAATGCCCCAGATAGAAAGTTTGTCATCAAACGTAAATTCCAGCATAATATCTTTTCGTGTGGAAACAGGACTAATGCGATGCAATAGTATTTTCAAAAGCACTTTTGGGTAAAAGGTAAATGATATGTTTTCCATCGAAGTTCTATCTATATTATAAAACGATATACTTTCATATAGCTGGGTAGTTGTAAGACCCGCGCCAACCGGTTCGGGGTAAGTAATATAATTGTCCGGCGTTTTCATCGCAACCAAAATATGCTTGTCATTAAAGATTGTTGAATCGATTTTACCAGTAATATTAAACCAGCCATCTCTGCCGGATTTTGCAGTACCAACTACATTAGCGTTGCAAAGAAAGCAGATTCCACTATGGGAAACCCTGGCTTCAACCTTTTGATCACTGATAGGGGTATTGGTCGCTTTGTTAATAATCCTTCCAGCAAATTTCACGTCTGTACAATTGCCGGTACAGGTAAGTTTTTGTTTTCTACAGGAACAGACCGTTATAACAACGACCAGGATTGAAATTGTGGTTAGCGTTTTTAATAAGGGCATGTGTGAGAATTTCAAAGATTTAGATTACATAGATAAATATAGCGATAACTATACCCGGTTGTTGCCGTTAGCATTACTTGAAGGCTACTGGCTTTCAATCTGAACTCCTAATAACGTAAAGGCTTTGACTTTGTAAGTTACCTTAATTGGATAAGTGCTTTTTTTTAAACAGGTATTGTTTGACAAACCAAAATTGCCGGAAGAAAAAATTATCATTACTGGCATAAATTATAGATGTTAGCCTATTTAAACGCATTCAAGCCCGTTACATCCATCCCGGTAATTAATAAATGAATATCATGCGTGCCTTCGTAGGTAATTACGCTTTCGAGGTTCATCATGTGGCGCATAATCGGGTACTCGCCTGTAATCCCCATTCCGCCCAACATTTGTCTTGCTTCGCTGATTACATTTTTAGCGGTTTCACAACTGTTTCTTTTCGCCATGCTTATTTGGGCTGCTGTTGCCCTTCCTTCATTCATTAAAACACCCAGTCGCCAAACGAGTAACTGGCCTTTGGTAATTTCGGTAATCATTTCGGCTAACTTTTTTTGTTGCAGCTGGAAGCCACCAATAGGCCTGCCAAACTGCACCCTTTCCTGCGAGTAACGAAGAGC
>JBKJNG010000350.1:0-3951 GCA_046596065.1 Phnomibacter sp.
CTTTGAAATTGCAAATTACCATGACAAGTCTAATGTAGTCAGATTTAGAAAAAATTCTGTCGTAGCAATAGAAACATTTATATCAACCCGCTCAACAATCGCCAATACTCAGGCTGACGGTTGGACCTTGATTGGTGATAAAGGAGGTTATGTGGCGCAGCATGAACACACAATTATCGTAACGGATCGCAAAGCCATTGTCTTAACTGAAATGAATGAAATTTGGAAATAAAGACCAAAATGCGGCGAACAAAACTTGGCAACAGCCGGGCAGGCGGAAGGCGATTTTCAACAGTTACAACCCCAGATTCAATAGATAATATTTTATGATAAACAAACTGCTTACAGGATTTTCTGTTGCTATATTATTTTCAATTACGGCTTCAGCACAAACACTTTTTACGTATGGCACAAAGCCTGTTTCTCAGTCGGAATTTGTAAGCGCATTTGAAAAAAATCCGGCACCTGGTAATAAGCGTAAAGCCATGGAAGAATACCTGCCGTTGTTTATCAATTACAAATTGAAAGTGCAGGATGCCCTTGATAAAAAAATGGACACGCTAGCCAATCAAAAAAGTGAACTTGAAAATTACCATAGCCAACTGGTAGAAAATTTCATCAACACAAAAGCTAACACCAATGCATTGGTGAAAGAAGCATTTGAACGAAGCCAGAAAGATATTTTATTGGGGCATTTATTTATCGGCTTCGATCCCAAAGATTCCGCTGGTATTCAAAGCGCTGGCCGCATGGCAGAAAAAGCAAAAGCAGCGCTAGATGCAAAACAAGATTTTGCAACTGTTGTAAAACAGTACAGTACCGATGAGGCCAATAAAGCAAGTGGTGGCAGGGCTGGATGGATCACGGCATTTTCTATACCTTATCTTTTTGAAACTGCGGTTTACGATTTACAACCCGGCGCATATTCATCCGTTATGAAAAGTGCTGGTGGTTTTCACATCTTTAAAAAAATGGCTGAACGACCTGCCGCAGGAACAGTTAAAGTGGCTCAAATAATGCTCATTAACCCCGAGCCCGGAAACGAGATTATTGAAGCAAAAAACAAAAAGCTTAGCGATTCGTTGCATACGCTGTTACAGAAAGGCGCATCTTTCGATACGCTGGCGATGGAATTTAGTAACGACCGCACTTCCTACGATAACGGTGGTGTGTTGCCTGAATTTGGCGTTGGCACGTATGCAGGTTTGTTTGAAGAGCAGGCATTTGCACTTACATCCAAAGGAGCAATAAGCAAACCTTTTGCAACCGAATTTGGCTGGCATATTTTAAAACTGCTTGATAAAAAACGTATTCCTGCTTCGCTTGATGATGCGGATTTTAGCACTGCCATCAGCCAGAAAGTAACTGCATCGGGACGTGCTGCTGCGGCACGGGAAGTTTACCTGAAATCGGAATTAAAAAAACTTGGTTTTAAACCCGCACCTGTTAATCAAACTGCACTTTGGCAGTTTACCGATTCAGCTATTACAACCGGTAATATCAAAGGACAAAAAATAACTGCTAAAACCAGTTTGTTTACAATTGGCAACATGCCGGCAACAGCCGGTCAATGGTTGCAATTTGTAAAATCAGCTAAACTTTCTCCGGGTGGCGAAAGCAAAAACTATAATGAATTATTTGAGGCTTTTACAATGGTTAGTACAGAAAATTACCTGCATAAAAACCTCGAAAAAATAGAGCCTTCGTTTGCACAGCAATACAAGGAATTTAAAGATGCCAACCTGTTGTTTGAAGCAATGGATAACAATGTTTGGAATAAAGCCTCGGTTGATACCGCAGGATTATTAAGTTATTATAACCAGCACAAAAACAAATACCATTGGGGACCAAGTGCGAGTGCGGTAATGATTACCTGCACCGATTCTTCTATTGTAAACGATGTCCGAAATGCCGTAATAAAAAACCCATCCGCATGGAGACAATTAAATGATACTTATGCTGCAGGTATTATTGTTGACAGTGGCCGTTATGAATTATCACAACTGCCTGTTGGTACAAATACAAACGCGGCTGATTTAGCAGGAACCGTTACAGCTACAATTAAAAATGAACTGGATGCAAGTCAAACGTTTGCCTGCATTTTCAAAGTGTTACCCGGGAACGAACAACGCAGTTTTGACGACGCCCGCGGCTTTGTAATAAACGATTATCAACAAGTGCTTGAAGAACGCTGGCTTGCTACACTTAAAAAGAAATATCCCGTAAAAGTGAACCCCACTGCCTGGAGTAAATTACTGGCATCCATGTAATAACACGGCTTTCTTCTCCAGTATTCTTATGTATTTTTTAGTTGAATATTATATGCCTGAAAGCAAACTTTTGCAGCGGAGTTTGTCAGCGCAGTTCAACTATAAAATGCCAGGCTGGTATTTGGGAAATATGGCGGACTTTAATTGCCTTGCAGCAATTGTTGCAGGCATATCAGCTTTCGCAACAGGCAGATATAATTTCGGGTCAGATTAAATAGTTGGGGACTGTTATTAATTTAGCGGCAAAAGCAAAGGATTGGAAGCGAGCATAATTGAACATTTTTTACCCGAAGGATTATTGGATCATTTTGATATTACATCAGTAGTAGAATTGGGCGATGTGGCAAGCAAGGAAATGTTTTATGAGATTTATTTAGAAGAAAAGAACAGGATACCCCAGGGTTACCAAGCCAGTCAATATGAGTCAAAAGGGTTTTATACCGATGTAACGATTCAGGATTTCCCCATACGGGGCAAGGCAGTTTACCTGGTAATCAAACGCCGCAGATGGCGGCATAAGTTAAATCCTAAAGACATCATCCGTAACAATTATTCTCTGGTAGCCGACGGTTCTAAACTAACAAAGGAACTGGCGGATTTTTTAAAAGAAACAGGTAGATACACGGGTAGATACGATTAGCAACATCAGCAGTTTTTATGGGGTAAAAGCTCCCACGCTCCGCCGTTCTTACAAACAGTACAGCAGCGGTTTTAATGATTGGGATCAAAAGCTCCATGCCGAAAATTATTTACTGTTTCCTGAAAACATGGGGTCTTATTTAAGTATAGATGAAGTGAGTTTATCACAAGGTGAGTTATACACTTTTGTAACCAATAAAAAGGGCAAAGGAAGGCAGGGTTCGTTAGTAGCGTCTATCAAAGGTACATTGGCCAAAGACATTGTATCTGTACTCGAAAAACTCAGTACAGACAAGCGTTTGCAGGTAAAAGAAGTAACACTGGATATGGCAAAAAATATGGAATCAGCAGTAAAGACAGCTTTCCCGAAATGTATGCTGGTAACTGACCGTTTTCATGTAGTAAAACTGGCCATGGAAGCCCTCCAGCACATCAGGATCAACCTGCGGTGGGATGAACTGGACAAAGAAAATAATGCTATTGAAGCAGCTAAAAAGCAAGGGGTAAAATATGAACCCGTTGAACTGGAAAATGGAGACAGTCCCAAACAATTATTAGCCAGATGCCGTTACATACTGGCAAAAAAAACTACCGATTGGACAGACAGCCAGCACCAAAGAGCCAGCTTACTTTTTATAAGATACCCCACCCTTAAAACCGCTTATGAACATACCATGCAGTTTAGAAGCATCTACGAACATCAAAACATAGCATCGGCAAAAGACCTGTTTAACAAATGGATAGAGCAGACCCATCACAATGAACTGAAAGAATTTTATACCGTAGCCAATACCGTAAAACACAACCTGGATAATATTTTAAACTTCTTCGTCAACCGCCATACCAATGCCAATGCAGAATCATTTAACTCCAAAATAAAATTGTTCAGAGCTAATTTAAGAGGCGTCGCAGACACTAAATTCTTCCTCTTTAGATTACATAAACTTTTTGCTTAGTCCCCACAAACTAAATGTGAGCCCTTTATATTCATATTACTTATAATGAAAAAGGAACCCATTAACGGTTCCTTTTTCATTATAAC
>JBKJNG010000362.1:0-4710 GCA_046596065.1 Phnomibacter sp.
TTTGATGCGGAAAAGAAAGTAGCCGTTGCTGATACAAGTATCCTAAACTATCAGCGCAGCATTATGCAGTTGCAGGAAGAGCAGGAACAACGGCACGACCAAATCCAAAAAGAAGATCGGGTAAAAGAAGAAAAGGAGACAGAGTTAAAGGATAAAAAGGTGTTCCTGGAAGATCTGAGGCAGCAACATCAGCAAACCAAAGAACAAATACTGCAGGGGCAGGTTCAACTCGAAGCATTACGCAGTCACCTGGTAGATGAAAATCGTAAGCTGGATAAAAAGCGGAACGAATATGACTTGCTGAAGAGCCTGATAGACAATATGGAAGGCTATCCCGACAGCGTGAAATTCCTGCATAAAAATCCTAACTGGAACCACCATGCGCCCATTTTAAGTGATATTATTTATGTAAATGAACAATACCGCGCAGCTGTAGAAAATGTGCTGGAACCTTACCTGAACTATTACGTTGTAAGCGACCTTGCAGAAGGTATGCAGGCCGTAAACCTGTTGGAAAGTAACCAGAAAGGCAAGGCAAACTTCTTCTTGCTAAACCAGGTAAATGCTTTTGTTGAAGGCGTAAACCGAAATTCGAATACCGCCCACGGTTTGTTTTTGCCCGGTGCAAAACCAGCCATGGAAGTAATTGAGGTGGAAGCCCGTTACCGCAATCTTGCCATGCACTTGTTAGGCAACGTTTTTATTGCCGAAGACGCATCGGTGCTTGAAAACAGTAACGACCATATTATACTTGAAAAAACTGGTAAATACGTAAAAGGTAAATATTCTATTACCGGGGGAAGTGTTGGTTTATTCGAGGGCAAAAAAATTGGTCGTGCCAAGAACCTTGAGAAGCTGATGGTTACCATTCAGCAGCAGGAAAGGATAGTGGATGATTTAAAAGGACAGATCAGTAAGAAGCATGCGGAAGTATTAGGCTTTAACGAGCAATTAAAAGAGAATGTTATCCGCCAAACTGAGCAGGAAATTCTTCAGTTGACGAATGCTGTTTTTGCTTCACGCAATAAAATAGAAAACCTCCAGGCCAGCCAAACAAGTGCTTCTTCCAAATTAATGAGTTTTGAAGATCAGCTGGTACAACAGCAGGATGCCATTGCCAGTGTGCGTGAAAATCTTGAAAAATTAAGTGGGCAGTTGCAGGAAACGCAGGCTTCTATTCAAACAAAAGAGGATTACTATACACTCGCCGAAGCGGAATACCAGCAGAGTGCGGGACAATACAATGAAGGCAATATTGGTTTTACCCGGCAACAAAGTAAGATCACGGCACTTGAGCAGGAATTTGCATTTAAACAACTGCAGGTAAACAACCTGCAGCGCCAGATTGAAGAGAGCAAATTGCAGTTGGGGCAGGCGTCAGAACAAATTATTGCCAACAGACAACAACTGGAAAATGCAGGTCAATTGCTTTCAAACCTGATGCACCAAAAGGAAACCGATGAGAAAGCTCTAAACCAGGCTGACCATGCATATTACAATCATCGTAATAGTATAAATGATAAGGAAAGCGAATTACGACATACCGTTAAAAGCCGAGAGATAATTGAGCATTTGCTGGGAGAAATAAAAGACCAGTTAAACAATCTTAAGCTTCACCTGGCCGGTATGAAAGAAAGGCTGGATGTAGAATTCAAAATCAACCTCGATGAAATTCTTGACCAGGAACGTGAAACGGATACGCCACACGAAGAATTGCAAGCCAGTGTGGACCGGATGAAAAAACGCCTTGAAAATCTTGGGGAAGTAAATCCCACTGCCATTGAAGCGTATACCGAAATGAAAAAACGCTTTGAGTTCATACTTGAACAAAAGAATGACCTGGTAACCGCAAAAGAAAGTTTACTGCAAACCATACAGGAAGTGGAAGCCACTGCAAACCAGCAATTTCTTGAAACATTTAATGCGGTGAGAGAAAATTTTCAACGGGTATTTAAAGCCCTCTTTACCGAAGAAGATACTGCCGATATGGTGCTGGATAATCCGGAAAACCTGGCTGAAACCGGTATTGATATTGTGGCCAAACCAAAAGGTAAACGGCCATCATCTATTTCTCAATTAAGTGGTGGAGAGAAAACACTTACTGCAACGGCACTCCTGTTCGCCATCTACCTAATAAAGCCCGCACCATTTTGTATACTTGATGAAGTTGACGCTCCACTTGATGATGCCAACGTGGGCAAATTCACCAACATGATCAAGCAATTTAGTGAGAACAGCCAGTTTATTATTGTAACGCATAACAAGCAAACTATGAGCGCCGTAGATGTTATCTACGGCGTTACGATGCAGGAAGCCGGAGTAAGTAAGCTTGTACCAGTAGATTTCAGGAGCCTCAATTAGGGAGGTGTGGGTATTAAAAAATCCAGACAATGATTCGATATAGACAGTCTGGATTTTTTAATAATAAATCTTTAGCAATTACATCCGATTGTGTTTACCCCAATTCATACTTTTCGTGATAAAAATATTTGCAAATAAGCGGCTCAGCTTATCGTTGGGAGCGTTTAGCAGTGTTTGGTTTTCAGTTGTTTTCCAGGGGCTATCATTAAACCCGCCGGTATAACCAGCCTGCAGGCCAATGGCACCTGATTTGTCTTTTGAATTTACCGCAAGGTTAAGACCGAAGCGATAGGTAAAATAGCCACTCATAAAAGTTAACGACCTGATATTATTCTGGGTGGTATTAGATTGCAGTACATCGTCGAATGGAACCGCTGAAACATCTTTATTGAAACGTGCCCGGTAGCCTTCTACTCCAACACCAACGGTAGGGTATAGTTGTACCCTGTCTTCTTTCTTAAAAAAGTTGTAGCCAAAGTCTGCATTCAGGCCTATAAAGCCAAGCGAACTGCTTTTTTTATTTCGTTTGCCACTCATGCTGTAGCCAACGGTTAATCCGTTTACCGCTACGAAATGGTTGTGCTGCATAATAGAACCTAAGCCAAGGGTTCCCATCACTTCTTTCATTGATTCATACTGCGGATGCATTTTAATCCTATCATTAAGTCCATTAAATTTTTGATAACTAACACCAATATTCCGGTAAGTATTAAATGTTTTGGTAGAGTCATAATGCATTTTGGAATGCATACCCATGTCCATTTGCGACATTGCTGAGTAGGCAGGCAGAAGAAGAAAAAGAAATTGAAATTTTTTCATGATCAGTTTTGATTTTTAATAAAGTAATTACGTACGAACCCACGAAAAGGTTAGCTTGATAATTTACTTTAACAATCCTAAAAGGTTCTGCCTCACAGAATCAACCATGTGTTAGCTTACTTCACTTCGAAATAGACAACTCCGCTTCCCGTGTTGCCATCAGGGCTTATGCACTGAACAACACCAACATATTTACCGGTAAGATCAGAACTGTAAAAACTGATTTGGAATTTGCCTTGCTTGCCAATATTAATATTTGGAGACCATTGCAACAGGTTTCTAAAGTCAGGTTTATGACTTGTAATCTGTTCCTGGGTTTCGTAGGAAGGGGAATAAAATTCACGTTGTAGCTGAAGCGCTTCATAGTCAATTACAGTAGCTCGCGGATCTAACTCAAAGCTCTCAAAATCGCCCTTGTAAGTCGCAAAATTTATGATACCATCAAAGTGGGTGGTACCGTAAAAGTATTTTCTTGTAACCAGGTCCATCTTCCTGATCTTGAGCGGATCGTAATCTAGCAGGTTGTTCAAGTTAAAGATTGGTAAGCCATCCAGCAAGACCAGCGGATCGGCTTCAAAAGTCCCACTTTTCAGCGCATCATCAAAAACGGGTAAATGGTAACGGCCATTCCTTTTCCGCACATTCACGGTAGGTACATACTCCCGAAAAATTTCTTCGATTGTCGTAAACCTTGTGTAATTATCCAGCAGGTAGGTTTCTGTGGCATATTGATAAAAAGGAAAACTATCTACTAAAGCCGGGCTGTAATGGTCCGTTATGGCAGATTTATGTTTTGGTAGATTCTTAAAGCAAATTGAAACGGCAATTGCTGATAGGAACAGGAATTTAGACGGTATGAGCCTGATAACACAATCGAGAAAATCTTCTTTATTTTTTTAGGTTCTTTGGATTTCAGTATAGAATATATATAAAAAAATAAAATCCCGGTGATTTGAAAATCACCGGGATTTTAATGAAGCCCAATCGTTTTTAAGAAACTAAGTCATGTGCATCGCGATATTTTTTTACCAGATCATGAGCTGTTTTTAACTCCGCTTTCTGTTCCGTTATCAATTGGCGTACATCAGCATTTATTTCTGCATCAGAAGCCAGTGCGGCATCATATGCTTTTTGAGCTGCATCTTCGCCAAATTCACATGACGCTAGAATTGAATGACGATCGTGGTCAGAAAAAGTGTTTTTAACATCCATCCAAACCCTGTAAAGTTTACCACTGTTTGTTGTGCCATCAGTTGGTGTTTCGCCCAGGTTGCGAACTTCTGTTGAAAGCTCAGCAACATATTTGCGACTATCATCTGCCATTTTATTAAAAGCAGCTATAAGGTCTACATCAACATCTTTAGCTTCATCAGCCGCTTTCTCATACCCAATAACACGATCATTATTAATTTGAATCAGGTCGTTTAAAACATCGGCCAGTTTTTCGTTTGTTGCCATAAAATAAATTTTTGTTGTATGCTTATTTACGTTTAGAAACCATGCCAGCAATTCTGTACAATGTAGTGGCGA
>JBKJNG010000391.1:0-2804 GCA_046596065.1 Phnomibacter sp.
TTTGGTTATGTAAAAAAACATTTTGGTAACCCTGCGGATATGAAACTTACGAAGGAACAGGAAAATGTTTCTGCTTATTATAACCTGGACAATGGAACAGGAAAGATCCGCGGCATATATACACAAGGCAACGAAGCCGTGAGGGAAATTTTTAAAGCATGGCTGGCGCCATTTGCAGATATGGGTGCAAATGGTGGGGTGACCTTGAGCAATACCGGCAGCACAGACCATATGAGTTTTGACGCCGTTGGTATACCCGGCTTTCAGTTTATACAAGACCCGGTGGAATATTTAACCCGTAACCACCATAGCAATATGGATACTTACGATCATTTACAAATTGATGACTTAAAACAGGCAGCCGTTGTTATTGCTGCTTTTGTTTACAACACAGCCATGCGCAATGATTTGTTGCCTCGCAAGCCTTTGCCTGCGGCGGGCAAATTTGTGTTTGACAATGATTTTCCGTTGTAAGGATAGGTTGCTACCCCGTAAGTTTTAGCGTTCCTTTTTGTGGTACATAAGTGCATGTTGCTTGGATAACAAAAAGGCATATAGGGTTAAACATAAGAGAAACTAAAAAATTAATGATAACAATTTTGCTTAGTAAATATGAAAACAAGTCTAATTTTATTTTTGTCTTTTATTATTTCGAGTTTATCATTTGCACAAAACACAAAAGCGGAACTTTCAATAAAGAAGGTCGTTTTAGCTTTTCAAAATGACTTTAACGAAGGAGGGTTTAAAAATGCAAAACGCTACACCACTCCAGACTGGCAACACATTAACCCCGGTGGCGGAATTACAAATGGCAGAGAAGAAGTTTTAAAAGAAGTTAGGGCTGTTCATCAAACATTTTTGAAAGGGGTTTCTCTTACTATAGAAAGTATTGCTGTTCGATTTTTGACGCCTACCGTGGCAATTGCTAACGTGATGCACAAAAGCACTGACTATGAGTTACCAGAAGGGGTTAACCATATAAACGAGCGGCAAATGAAAACTTATGTGGTTGTGCACAGAAATAACAAATGGTTATTGACGCTTGATCATAATACGATTATTGCAGCAAACTGATATAGAATGAATAGACTTAGCAAGTACTTTGAGGCAACAGCTTTTGCAAGTGGCGGGAGTTGGCAAGAAGGATAAAAAGGAATTAATGATAGAAAATAAGATGAAAAAATAAATTGTCAATCTATATTAATAAACCTTAAAATAAAATACATGAAAAAAATGCACTTAAACAAAACCAACAGCAAACCAAAATTGAAAAACTTATTTTTCCTTTTCTGTTTCTCGTTCTGTATTTTTCAAATTTCATGCGCTGATAAAACTGAAAAGCGAAGCGGCGAAGTGAGTATTGTAGACATTACTAACGGCAAAGGGCAGGAAGCAAAAACAGGGACACAAAAGCCACTCGATGTGGAAGTGTATCGTACAGATTTTATGGGGTATGGTTACAAGGTTACCTACTTTCAAAATGAAAAGGATTCGCTCAACCACCACAGCGCAATCTATGTGACAGAAGATATTTTCGATAAGGCAGCATATAGTTGGCTTAGCGATACATCTGTTTCCATCAAACTATACAGTACCTCTTCTAAAAAAGAAAAAAAGTTTAAAGTCTTTGGTAACGGACCAATGAGCGGTATGGAAGATTGATGGTTGAAATAGATATTATTTAGAGCCGTCTTGTTTTAACCTTCAGGGTTGCTTAGTTATAATCGGTAGTGAACACAAAAAAAATTAGCGAGAAACATATTTGAAACTGGTAACGAAATTCATTTTTTATACAAACTTAACCCTTCATTATCTGCTATTAAAACAATTAGCTATGCAATTACTAAAACATGTTGCTTTCATTGTTATGTTATCAACCTTTCAAATGGTGCATGCACAAACTGCCGTTTTAGATGTTGGTGTTAGGTTGCAACACTCCGTAAACCTTTACAATGAAAATGGTGTATCTGTACAATACTCAGCCAAAAACCTTAAGCCAGGAAGATTGTTCTTTGGTTTTAGTTATGTCACCAGTCGATTAGGCACTGCGCTTAATTCCAACGCAATTAAGCAAGATAATTTTCTGGTATCAGCCGCTTGGCATTTAAGGCCTCGGCATATAATACAACCATTTGGTAGATTGAATACAGGTTATTTTTCTGCGAATTATGGCAATAAAATATTTGATGAGCTACCCCGTAAGTCAGTGCTGCTGGCGCCTGACCTGGGTATTAGTTTTAACACCCGGTTGCCTTTAAAAATAGCAACTTCCTTGGGTTACAATTTAATTACGGGTGATGGACTTAGTGGACCAGGCACCCTGTATCCATTGTTTTATCAGCTTACGGTATCGTGGAACTTGCTTGACCATGCAGCATTAAGTGGCAGAAAGAAACTTAAACTCTAACAGAAAAATTCCGTTTAAAAACACAACGCATATGAAAAATATACTTTTTGCAATTACAATTTTACTCTTGTTTTCAGGTTGTGGAAAGACACCTGATATTGGCAAAGACTATTTAGGAGGCGGCACTATTTTCGATGCCTCTACTTACAATCCACAAAATTATTTACTATCTGCAGCCCGCCCAAACCCAACAGCGCTGGAAGCCTTGAAACCTGTAATCATTGCGTGCCATGGTTATTCAGCATCTACATTTGAATGGGATGAATTTAAGACATGGTCTGCAGCACGATCTGACTATTATATTTCGCAGATCTTATTGGCGGGGCACGGCACTACGTACGAAGAATTTAAAAAATCAACCTGGCACGACTGGCAGACGTCGATCATAACAGAGTAT
>JBKJNG010000455.1:0-3251 GCA_046596065.1 Phnomibacter sp.
GTAACAAATCCTGCTAAGGTTTCCAACGAAACTATCGCAACTGCTAAAAAGCCCATAACGAAAAATATTCAACAGCAAACAATAAAACCTATTGAAACAACAAAGCCGGTTTATACCCGTACAACAAATCAACAGCAATTAGTTGAAACGATAAAGGAGGCGGGTTTACCGTTAAATACTATTGCCGCCATCACTCTAAAAGAATTAAGCAATCCAATTTCCAGCCCGGTAAATCAAAACCGTGAAGTAGAAGGCAGCATAGTACAGCAGGCCGTTTATAACGAAGACGCAGTTGACGAAACCGAGTACGTAAATATCGCAGGCGCCCACATTAAAAAGCAAAAGCTGCGTGGCATTTTCAGAAATGTAACAAGAACAGTTGGTCGCACGTTCGACAAAAGCAATGTTGCCCAAGCCGATGTAGCATCACTCAAATAAAAAAAATCAACCACACAACATGAAAAAGACAATCATTTGCGCAGCCTTTACCATGGCCGCACTGGCAGGCTTTGCCCAGGCCGACACCACCACAGTAACCATCAAAAGCTCGTCCGACACCAGCAGCAGTTCAAAATCAGATACCATCCAGATCGGGGGAATGGTTATCATTAAAAAAGGAGAATACCCCGGCGAATCGAAAAACCGTCATATTGAATGGAACCATAAAAAGAAGAATAACCGCCTGGAAACAAACTGGTTATTGCTCGATCTTGGTTACAGTAATTTTGAAGATAAAACCAATTATGGCTCACCGGAAATGGCGGAGTACACAGGTAACAAGCCTTTTAACGCAAACGATTTCAATCTGCGTAATGGCAAATCCTTCAACATAAATGTGTGGCTATTCCGCCAGCGTTACGGTATTACCAAAAACAATGCTTTCAACCTAACCTATGGTTTTATGATTGAAACCAATAATTACCGGTACGAAAACAATATTAGTTATAAGAAAGGCGGCCCGCCATATATCATTAAAGACAGTATTAATTTTGATAAGAACAAACTGGCCATGTCTTATTTCACCGTACCAGTTATGCTTGGTTTTAATACCAACCCAACAAGCAAACATGGCTTTAATGCCAGTGCCGGTGTAAGTTTTGGTTACCTGTATAGCAGCCGCAACAAACAAATAAGCGACGAAAGAGAAAAGCAAAAGATAAAAGGCAATTTTGGGCTCGAACCATGGAAAATTCAATTGGTTGGCGAAGTAGGAATAGGCATGTTGAAAGTATATGGCAGTTATGCACCAACCAGTATGTATAAAAGCGGGCTTGATATGCGCCCTTACAGCATAGGTTTACGCTTAGGTGGTTGGGATTAAAATACCACAAGATAAATATAACGAAATAGGCTATTGCTGTTGCAATAGCCTATTTCGTTTAAGAAGCAACTAATTAGACTTTTAAGCATGGAGGACCTTCACCATATAAAGAGAAAATAGGAAATTTTATTTCCACTTACCTTTTACTAAACGAAATTATATTTACCATTGTTTATCGCTATTTTGAAGTTTTTGTAAAAAACAGATAGTTTCTTTGACCAGCAATGATAACCCTTAGATAAATAACAAGTTATTGCTGTTCATGCTAGATAGAAAACCCTTCGAAAAACAGTTGGCTATGAAAAAAAAAGTGATCCTATTGGGATTGAATGAAATAAATTTCGAATTTGTAAAAGCATACTGTGCGCAAGGATTGTTGCCGCAGTTTAAAAAACTTATTGACCGGGGATGGACTGAAACCACCTCTGAAAAAGAATATAAATATTTTGAACCCTGGATACAATGGGTTACCGTTTATACCGGAAAAACTTTTTCTGAGCACCAAATTTTCAGGTTAGGCGATATTGTTGAAAGAAAAGATCTTAAACAACTTTTTGAGGTTTTGGAAGACGCTAACGTTTCTGTAGGCGCTGTTTCTCCTTTTAATGCGGACAACAGGCTAAAAAAATCGCCTTTTTTCATACCCGATCCGTGGACAAAAACGAATGTTTCCGGGTCAAAATTTATTAAGAAGTTATCGCAGGCGGTTCAGCAATCGGTTAACGACAATGCGCAATCGAAAATGACGATCAGCTCTGTCTTTACTATTTTAAAAGGTGTTGCAGCTTTTGTTCCGGTTAGCAGGTATGGTACTTACCTGTCTTTGTTTTTAAAAGTAAGAAAGCCCGGTGCCAGGGCGCTTGTGCTTGATAACCTGCTGGCCGATCTTTTTTTACATGAATGGAAAAAGCACCGTCCCGACTTTTCGAACCTTTTTTTAAACGCCGCAGCACATATACAACACCATTATCTTTTTAATTCAAGCGCTTATAAAGGTAACCTGAAAAATCCTGAATGGTATTGCCCTGCCGGCTTTGACCCTGTTTTGATGGCATTGGAAAATTATGATAAAATCCTTGGACTACTTGAGACAACAGGCGCTACCCTTTATTTGGCAACCGGCCTTCATCAGCGGCCGCACGAACACATGAGTTACTATTGGCGGCTTAAAGACCAAAAAGGATTTATGGATGCCATCAGCTCTAACAAGCATACGGAAATACTGCCCCGCATGTCGAGAGATTTCCTCATCACCTATTCAAATAATGAAGATGCCGCCATTGCAACATCGCTACTCGAAAGTTTTACGATGGAAAAAGACGGCGAAAAAATATTTGAAGTAGATAACCGTGGCACCAGCCTTTTTGTAGAATTGGTTTACCCCAATCCCCTTGAAGATAATATGGCCATTTCAAACGGCATTGTTACGGTTAACAATTTCAAAAAATACCTGTCATTTGTTGCTATTAAAAATGGCGAACATGATCCCATAGGTTAGCTGCTTAGCAATAATGGACTAATGCCACGCACCATCCCACTAACCGATGTTTATGAAATTTTGAAGGAAAGTTGTTTGCAAACAACCGCAGAAACAGTATAACTCAGGTTTTCTTTATTCGGTTTCGGTAATAAAAGCCGCTATGGCTTCTAAAGATTGATAGTGTTCTGATTGTAGCCTGCGGGCTATCAATACACTGGCCTTTTCTTTAACGGCTATACTTTCAACATTCAATTGCTTAAGAAAACTGCTGATGGAATTGCAGTATCCAATGCTGTTTGTTTCAATAGTAAACGAGCAGCTTTCAAACATCCTATAGCCATCATATTGTTTACTGCTGTTAAGCAGAAGTACCGCACCGGCACATACCGCCGAAACCGCTTTTGAAGGAACACACACCTGGTCCCACTCAGGCAAAAGGCTTACTACGTG
>JBKJNG010000439.1:0-4372 GCA_046596065.1 Phnomibacter sp.
CGGGCTTACCGGCATTTAAAACAAAGGGGCGTTGTAGGTTCTGTTCCCGGTAAAGGATATTTTATTGCTGCTACTGAATTTCGGCAGCCGGTAAGAGTTTTTTTGTTGTTCAACAAACTGAGTACGCACAAAAAAATGATTTATGATTCGTTTGTGAAAACACTGGGTGAAAACGCTGCTATTGATTTTTACATCTACAACAATAACTTCCTGCTCTTTAAAAAATTACTAAGCCAAAACAAGGATCATTATTCTTATTACGTCATCATTCCACATTTTTTGGAGGGAGGTGAAAATGCAGCAGATATCATAAATGCTATTCCAAAGGAGAAATTATTGTTAATGAGTAAAATGCTGCCTGAAGTCACAGGCAATTATGCATCGGTGTACGAGGATTTTGAAAAAGATATTTTTTCGGCACTCGAACAATTATTATCCCGTTTAAGCAAATACGCGACTATTAAAATTATTTTTCCTGCATACACTTATCACCCGGTTGAAATACAGCAGGGCTTTATATCGTTTTGCCAGCAGTATGCATTTAATTATGCGGTAGTTGATGACATTGAAAAAGAATTGATTGAACCAGGTGCTGCTTATGTAAGTTTAATGGAAGATGATCTTGTAATCCTGGTTGAAAAAATTCTGAATACCAATCTTGTTGTTGGAACAGATGTTGGCGTTATCTCTTATAACGAAACGCCGCTAAAGAGAATTATTCTCAATGGTATTACTACTATATCATCAAATTTCGAAATGATGGGAGTAAAAGCTGCACAGTTAATTCTAGAAAAATCAACTGATAAAATTGCTGTTCCTTTTGTTGTAAACCTGCGCAACTCTTTGTGACTTTTTAGGTGATAGCGATTAAAGACAGTTCAGGACAGTCGTTATTTTTTTCAACTTTATTTTTTTGGTAAAGCCGGTCTTAATATCAAAACCCGATAGAATTGCCGCCGTCAACAGGCATGATTATACCAGTAATATATTTTGATGAATCTGATGCAAGGAACAATGCAGCATCGCCTATGTCGGAAGGGGTACCAAGATGCCACTTGGGTGTTCTTGATAACACTTTGTTTTTTCTTTCCGGATCATTGTTTAAAGCCGTAGCCGACATTTCCGTTGCTATAAAACCTGGGGCAATGCAATTTACCCGAATGCCCTTTGGCGAAAGATCAACAGCCATCGCTCTTGTCATGCCTTCGATAGCAGATTTTGATGCGGTATAGGCAATTACTTTTGGAATACCGTATTGTGAAGCCATGGAGCTGATGTTGATGATTGATCCGGTTCCTTTTTCAATCATGCATTTTGCTGTTTCTCTTGAGATGGCAAATACGGCGGAAACATTTGTCAGCAATATTGTTTGGAATTCCTCATCGGTAACTTCCACTAATTCTTTTTTTAAATTAATATCCGCATTATTTACAAGAATATCAATGCCGCCATGTTCGGCCGCAATGTTTTTTATCATTGCCGGAATACCTGGAAGCTCGTTAAGATCAAAGCAAACAGGCACACATAGCACTCCAAGCCTTGCTGCAAATGCATTAAGTTTCTCCAGGTTTCGCCCGATAATGATGGTGGTAATACCATTGGTTATAAATTTTTCTGCAATAGCCAAACCTATACCCGAACCTCCGCCTGTAACGATCGCTGTTTTCCTTTTAATTACCGTGTCCATCAATTTATTTTAGGCTGTAGCAGGCTTTGTTCATGTAGGCTCTTATACAGCATTACTTTAATAACTGTTCTTCAATATTTGTTGGTAACAATAAGCCTTTAAATTTTATCCATTACCCGGTGCATAAGGGAAACTAAGGTTTTCATAATATTCCAGTGTGTGATCCGGTTGCTCATAAGATGAAGGTATGGGCATGTGCGAAAAAGTCTGAAAATAAAGCAGGCAGGCATTGCGCCACCATACAGCTTCTGTTACCTGGATAGAAAGCAACATTTTTACTTCTTCAAACCTTTCTTTATCAACGTGCAGCTTTAGTGATTGCCAGGCTTTTTGCATGGTTCTTACGCTATCCACGCCTGTGTAATACTTGTAGCATAATTCCTCCCATAATGTTCTGCCCGATTTCATTTGATGATTCCATGAAACATGATGAAACCAGAGCAGGTATTTCTTAGGGCAGGTATTTACATTTTCAAATTCCTTACGCAGTTCGGGAGCATATTGCGATAATGCATTACTGCCACTGGCTGTTCTGTCAAAACCAATACCCGCAGTATCAGCTTTATGAAAATACACCGGGTTCCAGGCGGCTCTTGCGCCTTTATCATACCAGGGCGCCGGTCCATAATGGTGGCCGTATCCCATAATGTGATTTAACCCAAGCGGCGTCATATAGTTTACCATTGCTTCACGGGAAATAAGCATGATATGCTTTGCTGTGTTAATGAAGGCAGGATCATTGGTAAATGTTTGTTTTAACCATTCATCGGCAACCTGTTCTGCAGATAGTTTTTGATCCCATGCGAGTCTTCCTAATGCATACCAGTTTGCCTGCCCAAAAAGATGACCGATCCAGTTAATATCGCTGCCAATATTTGAAACGCCGGCCATACCTGAAAGTTCATGGGCTTCCAGTGAACCATCAACGATGTTTGCAACGGTGGAGGCGTTGCCTTTTTCGTAGGTGTCGGCGTCCAGCGTTTCTTTAAACAATGGTGCTTCGTAAACCAAATGGGTTGCCTGTCCAAGATATTCCTGCGTCAGCTGAAATTCCATCATCAATGGCGTTTGCGGCATGGCTCCAAAATGGGGGGAAATGGGCTCCCGTGGTTGAAAATCGATGGGGCCATTTTTTACCTGTGCCAGAACGTTGTTATCAAATTTTCCATCCAGTGGCTTAAACTCAATATAAGCCTGTTTAAAGCGATCCTCTTTCGATTCACTGTACACAAAGGCCCGCCACATAATAATGCCGCCATGCGGCGCAACAGCCCTGGCAAGCATATTTGCACCATCGGCATGGTTGCGATTATAATTTTGCGGGCCGGGCTGGCCTTCTGAATTGGCTTTCACCAAAAAACCACCAAAGTCCGGCACGTATTTATAAATTTCATCCACTTTGTCTTTCCACCATTGTTGCACAGCCGGATCATTGGGATCGGCAGTTTTTAGTTTGCCTAGTTCAATAGGAGCGCTGAATCTTGCAGTGAGATAAACTTTAATGCCATAGGGTCGGAATACATTTGCAAGCGCCGCAAGTTTTTCCAGGTAAGATTTTGTTAATACGATGGCATTGGCATTTACGTTTGTTAACACGGTTCCGTTGATGCCAACAGAGGCGTTTGCTCTTCCATAATCTGTATAAAGCTGATCGAGGTACAATGGTAACCTGTGCCAGTCCCATATTGAATTGCCAGCATAACCTCTTTCCACATGCCGGTCCAAATTATCCTAGTGATTCAGTGCCCTGATCTTTTAAATCCTTGTTGAAGACTCCCTCGTTACAAGATCTGAGGGGAGTATAATGCGGTTGGTAATTTGAAGTGTAGCGCCACCATTCAGGTGATCGATCAGGTTTTGCGCCGCAACTTCTCCCATCTGGTAACCGGGATAATTGATCGAAGAGAGATTGGGCTCGATTACAGCCGATACGGGGTCGTTATTAAAACCAACAATCGCAATGTCTTTCGGAATTTTAATACCGGCCTGTTTTAAAGTTTGCATGCAACCAATTGCGCAATAGTCGTTGGATACAAATATTCCGTCAGGTACAGGTTTCATGGCCTTAATTATTTCTGCAGCATTTATTCCTGCTTCCTGGCTTAAGTTCCCAATAATTACATATTCTTCCCTGAAATCTATATCATGATCAGCCAGGGCATCTTTATAGCCACTCAATCTGTCAACGTAAACATTTCGTTTTAGTTTAGCTGTAATATGAACAATTTTTTTACGCCCCTGCCGTATTAAATGCGTTGTAGCTTCGTATGCAGCCTTCCTGTTGTCAATTAAAATATTGGAGCAATCCTTATGCTCTGCCACGCGGTCAAAGAATATAAGCGGAATGTTTTTTTTAAAGAAGGGCTCAAAATGATCGATGTTTTCCGTATCGTATGTCAATGAAACCAGCAAGCCATCTACCCTGTTATTAAACATGGTTTGGGCGTTTGCTATTTCTTTTTTGTAAGATTCCAGTGATTGACTGATAATTAAATTATAACCTTCTTTGTTCGCAACATTTTCAAAGCCTGCAATTACTGTAGACACGAAATTGCTGTTTAATTTAGGAGCAATTACACCAATCGTATTTGTTTTTTGTCTTTTTAAATTACTGTCTATATTGTTACTCCGGTAACTCATTTCTTTCGCGAGTTCATATATCTTCTTCTTTGTCGCTTTATTTAT
>JBKJNG010000659.1:0-3077 GCA_046596065.1 Phnomibacter sp.
AAATTATTTTTTTACGCAAACTTGCGGCAGGCGGCAGCACGCACAGCTTTGGTATTCATGTGGCAAAAATGGCTGGTATGCCACCGTCACTGATCAATCGTGCCAACGAAATTTTAAAACAACTGGAAGAAAAAAATGTAAGTGATGAAACGGATAAACCGTTAGAATATTCTGGTCCGGTATCAGAAAAATTAAACAACAAGATAAGTAAACTCAACGCACCTCAGGTTCAGCTAAGCATATTTGATGCACATAGTGAAGTGTTTGATGAAATAAGAAACCTGTTAAATGCGATTGATATAAACAGGCTGACACCAGTGGAAGCATTGCTAAAATTGAATGAGATTAAGGGCAAACTGAAATAGAAAATGGTTACAAGAAACAAAGGGGTTTCGGCAATTGCCAAAATCCTTTTCTTCCCATTCATTCATTAATCCCTGCATTTATTAATGAGCAAATTATTTTTATTGATCATCATTTATTGATCACTTCCATATCCTCAATATTATAGCTTCCCGTGTTAATTGTGAAGTTGAATTCTTCAAACCAATCAAAAATTTTCAACAGGCTAACATTCTCCAGTTTGATCTTTTTTACCGGTAACTTATCGGGATTGTAATTGCTTCCCTCCTGCCGTTGTTTATCGAGTAAATAAATAGTTGCAATTATTTCTTTACCGGCAAACAACCTTAGTGCAATCGCTTCAAAACGATCCCGGTTATAGCCGGCAATGTTTTCCATACAAATATCATCAAGCGATAGTCCATCCCTTAGTTTAACGGTTATACCGCCAGAAATATCATGGCGATCAAAAGGCACTGATTGTGTCATATGTTCATCGTTTTTAAAAATCTATTTAACACATAAAGTGGCATTGTTCCCATCTTAAAAGATTGATGCCTGCACCCCTTCTTCAATTTCTTCCAGCATTTTTTTATTGAAAGCTGGCAGGTCTTTCAGGCTTCGCCTGGTAACCAACCTATTGTCTGTTACTACTGCTACATCATGCCAGATTGCACCAGCGTATTGCAGATTGAATACAGTATCCGATTTAAAAAATCAGGCCGACCCAGGCAATGTTAATACTCAGCTATCACTTTAACTCATCCATCGAATCGTTTTCACAAACAGGCTACACTTATCTTTACCTTAAATATTTCATAATGAAAAAAGTGATTATCCCGGTTGTTATCCTAACTATTGCAGCCTTCTTTATCTACAAATATTATTATCAAAAACAAAAGGTGCAGAACAATAAAGAAATACCTATGGCTGTAACCACCAACGATTCGCTTACCGGTAACGTAGGTGCAGCCTTACAGGCTTATTATACCATGAAGGATGCGTTTATAAAATCTGATACGGCATTGGTAAACAGCGCCGCCAGCAATTTTTCAGGTAAAATTTTACAGGTAGAAATGGAAGGCTTACAAGCTGACACGGCTATTCTGGAATTGGCAGTGCAATTGAAGCAAAGCATTTCAGGCGAAACGAATAACCTGCTGGCAGTAAAAGATATTGCAGCAAAAAGAAAATCTTTCCAGGCTGTAAGCGATGGCTTATTTGACTTTTTGCGTACCATCCGGTATACCGGAAGCAAAGTATATCAACAATATTGCCCGATGGCTTTTGATAATAACGGTGCAGCCTGGTTAAGCAATTCAAGCGAAATTGTAAACCCATACTTCGGCGAAAAAATGTTGCATTGCGGTGATGTGCGTGATTCTGTAAACATTACAAAATAGGTGAGTACTGAGTGATGAATGCTCCGCAATCGGTTATTCATTTATTTATTCGATCAGATGTGTATTTAATCGTTGAATATTGAACATTGAATATTGAATATTTGTATTGCCTGTTCACTCACGATTCACGATTGACCAAATGAGCAAAAAACACAACCACAGAATCTTTTATATGCAATCACTTCTCACACGGATACTTCTCTCATTTTTAAGTCTTTTTATATTCTGCGATGTTGTTTTTTCCCAACAAAAATTTACCATTAATGGATTTGTAAAAGATTCGCTTACCGGCGAAACTTTAATAAGCGCTAACCTTGGCATTACGGGTAGTTCAAAAGGTGTAGCAACAAACGCGTATGGTTTTTATTCCATCACGCTTGAAAAAAACAATTACCTCGTAATCTGTTCTTTTGTTGGCTATCAAACCAAAACAATAGCTGTAAATCTTGATGATAATCTTCAATACAATTTTGAATTATTGCCACTTTCCGTTACAAACAATAATGTAATAGTTACTGCACGGCGCCGCGATCAGAATATTAAATCGGCGCAGATGGGACGAGTAGATTTGACCATCGATAAAATAAAACAAATGCCCGCCTTTATGGGCGAAGTGGACATACTGAAAGCCCTGCAATTTTTACCAGGCGTTCGCAATGCAGGCGAAGGAAATACCGGCTTGTATGTACGCGGTGGTGGCGCCGATCAAAACCTTATTGTATTGGATGATGCCGTAGTTTATAACAGTGGTCACTTGTTTGGTTTTTTTTCTGTTTTTAATAGTGATGCCATTAAGAATGTAACACTGATTAAAGGTGGAATGCCAGCGCAATATGGTGGCCGTTTAAGCAGCGTGGTAGATGTAACCATGAAAGATGGCGATAATCAAAAGTATACTGTAGAAGGCGGGCTTGGATTGATTGCATCGAGACTTTCGATACAAGGTCCTATCAAAAAAGAAAAATCATCTTTTATAGTTGCTGCAAGGCGAACTTATATTGATGCACTTGTTACCCCTTTCACAAAGAATGGCAACCTCGCAGGAAGTGGCTATTATTTTTATGATGTAAACACAAAAATGAATTTTCGTCTGAGCCAAAAAGACCGGCTTTTTTTTAGCGGATATTTTGGCCGCGATGTGTTTACTTTTAAGAACAAGTCAAGGGCTTTTGATACAAATATTCCATGGGGAAACAGCACTGCAACGGTAAGGTGGAATCACATTTTTAATCGCAGGCTTTTTACCAATACCACACTTGTTTTCAACGACTACAATTTTAAATTCGATGCTGCTCAAAATGATTTTCGCTTCATACTTTCAAGTGGTATACG
>JBKJNG010000037.1:0-4061 GCA_046596065.1 Phnomibacter sp.
GGGTACGCAGCAGGGTTGATCCATGGACACAGGCTAATCCAAAATGGGCATATGTACTAAATCCCTCTTTGAGAACCGACAACGGAAGTGTTGACGTTATACCTGCATCTGTGGTTACACTTGCAAGGGCTGAAGCTGCCGACAGGGGCTGGACAACTGAAAATGCAAAAACACTGTACGAAACTGGCATTAAATTGTCGTTCGAACAATGGGGCGTTGGTGCTCCTTCAGATGCTTATTTCACCCAAACCGCCGTTGCATTTTCAGCACCTGCGGGTACTGGTGCAAATCTTAAGCAAATTGCGACCCAACGCTATATTGCTACTTATCCTGACGGAACACAAGCCTGGGCCGAATGGCGCAGGACAGGCTATCCAGCACTGACGCCGGCCGAGGATGCTGTAAATGATTCGAAACAAATACCAAGAAGGTATACTTACGCAACAAGCGAATATGGAACCAACAAGGCAAACGTTGAGGCTGCTGCTGCATTATTATCTGGTGGTGACAACCAGGATTCTAAAATTTGGTGGGATCAGTAACTCTTAAAAATTAATAGGTAATACAAACTAAATTTTTATCAAACAGAATCAGAGGACTAAAATTGGTTCTGTTTGATAAAACAAAAAAACACCATATATGAAACAAAACTTGTTGAAACTTTTTGGTTGTGTCGCTGTGGTTTCCGTCTTTTTTTCGGCATGTATAAAAGATAATGATGTCGAATTGACCACCCAGGGAGCAACCTTAGTTAAATTATTAGAAGCACCTGAAAACAAAATGTTTTTCGCACCCTTTTCGGATGTCAAGACTATTGATTTGTTCAGTGTCAGGAAAGATGCCGCAACCAACAAAGACCTGCAAACTCCATCACCAGTAAAAGTTACACTCGTACCCGATTACATCGACACATATAATAATGACAATGGTACCACTTTCGAATTATTGCCGGACAGTCTGTTTACAACTGATGTTGCAAAGTCAGGTGATGTATACGATATGAGCCTGGCAGCTGGTCAGGCATCAAGGGAATTTACAATTAAACTCAATGGCGCTAAATGGGATGTTGCACATACTTATGCGATGGCATTCGCCCTTTCGGACCCCGGTGGTAATACCATCAGCTCTGGAAAAGATACTGTTATCGCACTTGTAAGCATCATTAATGTATGGGACGGTGCCTATGAACTTACGGGTACTATGGTGGATAATGCCAATCCAGCTTTAACAGGTAATTTTCCTACTGAATATCACCTGGTAACTGCTGGTCCAACTTCTAATATTGGGTTTAGCCCTTATTACGGTGATTACTACGTTGAGATTTTAAATGCAGGTGCAGGAAGCGTTTATGGGTCATTCGTACCCGTTTTCGAGTTTGATCCTGCTACAAACAAAATTATTAGCGTAGTTAATGGCTATGGGCAGCCTGCCGGTAACACAAGATCTGCAGAAATTGATCCTTCAGGAGAGAACATGTATTATTCTGATACAAGAACGATAAAGGTGAAGTTTTTCATGAAACAGCCTAGTGTTATACCAACTGCGCCGAATATTCGTGTCTTATTTGATTGGACATTGAAATACATAGGTCCGAGATAATCAATTCTTTAGATATTAAAAAGCTGTCTCTTACTGGGGCAGCTTTTTTTTATGCTATTATGTTTGACTTTATTTATTATAATTCAGCAAAATATCAAATAAAAATTGAACGGTTAACAATTAAAGAGTAGTCCATAACTCCGGTTAGTATCCTTTTTTGCTAACGATATTTTATGGAAATACCCTGTTGTAGCTTAACAGTAATTCCCTTTTAACACCTACACTCAAGCGCAACAGTATTTCCCACTCTTAATTCTGTTGATTTTTTTACTGATCCATATTGAAAAATCTACATATTATGCCCTTATAAAAGTGTAAATTAGTAGGCACATTTTTTTAGAAATAATTAGTGCTTTAACTAACTAAAATTAATCTTTATGAGAAAATTGCTATGTGGCGTACTATGTCTCGCCATTTTTTGTGCTTCGGCTATGGCACAAAAGACAACCATTACGGGAAAGGTAACGGACTCTTCAGGGGCAGGAATTGCAGGAGCTTCGGTACGGGAAAAAGGGACTAAAATTGGTGTAAGTGCAGACAATACTGGTGTTTTCACAATATTAGTTGATCCAGGAACAGCACTCATTTTTTCATCTACAGGTTTTGCTGAAATTCAAATGGCAGCTGCTAACAACATGATTGTTGTATTGCAATCTAACGTATCGAATCTGACAGAGGTAGTTGTAACTGCCCTGGGCATTACCCGAAGCAAAAACTCTTTGCCCTATGCGGCGCAAAAAGTAAATGGGGCCGATATCAGTGGCAACAGAAGCTCCAATTTTATCAGCAGTTTAAGTGGTAAGGCGTCCGGTGTGGAAATAAGGCAGAATAATACTATGGGTGGCTCCACAAACATTGTTTTGCGAGGCGCAAAATCTTTAACCGGTACCAACCAGGCCTTATTTGTTATTGATGGTGTTCCTATAGATAACACAAATAACAATACCGCTGATCAATCCACCGGTCGTGGTGGTTTTGATTACGGTAACGCTGCTGCTGACATAAACCCGGATAATATTGAAAGTGTGACCATATTAAAGGGTGCTAATGCTACTGCATTGTATGGTTCACGCGGTTTTAACGGAGTAATACTGGTTACTACCAAAAAGGGGAAAAAGGGATTTAGCGTTACGGTTAATTCAGGCGTCACATTAAATTCTATAGATAAATCAACTTTTCCAACCTATCAGAAAAAGTATGGGCAGGGCTACGGTAAATACTATAGCAATTCTACGAATCCAAATTTTGAAGGAGCAGATTTGGATGGGGATGGCGTAGAAGATTTAATATCTCCTTCTACAGAAGATGCTTCTTATGGAGCGGCATTCGATCCAAACCTAATGGTTTATCAATGGCAATCGCATGATCCAACTTCGCCATTTTATCAAAAAAGGCAGCCTTGGGTAGCTTCCACTGACGATCCATCTGCCTTTTTTGTTAACCCGGTAAACTTTAATAATAGTGTATTCCTGGAAGCCGGTGGCGACAAGGCGAATTTCACAATGGGCTATACCAAGGCAAATGAAAAAGGAATATTACCAAATAGTACCCTTGATAAAGATCTGCTCAATTTATCAGCCAGTTATAAAATAACAAGTAAAATTACAGTAGGTGGAGCTGGATCCTATTCCAGGATATCAGGAAAAGGAAGATTTGGCACTGGTTACGATGGAGGCAACGCATTAAACCCGATGACAAACTTCAGGCAATGGTGGAATATAGGTGTAAATTTTGATGACCTCAAAGCTGCCTATGAAAGAAACCATCAAAATATTACCTGGAACTGGGCCGATCCATTTACACTAGGGTTTTCCGCACCCGCTTATTGGGATAACCCCTATTTTATGCGGTATGAAAACGTAGAAAACGATTCAAGAAATCGTCTTTTTGGCAACGTTTACGTTAACTACCAGGTAGCAAAATGGTTAAATGTTTTAGGAAGAATATCCTATGATGGATTTGATGAACAGGAAGAAGAAAGAAAGGCAGTTACCAGCGTTGGTGTGCCTTTTTACAGAAGGTTCAATCAGCGGTATAACGAGGTTAACTACGATGTACTTGCTACCGGCAATTGGGACTTGACAGAAGATTTGAACTTTAAAGCTTTGTTAGGCTCAACTACAAGGGTTACCAAAAGAAGCAGTGTTGATCTTTCTACCAATGGCGGATTGGCATCACCTGGCATTTTCAGCATCGCCAATTCTTTAAATGCACCGTTTCCACCAACTGAACTGGAAGCAGAAAGTAGGGTAGAGAGCGGATATGCCGGGGTAACTTTTGGTTACAAGAATACTTTTTTCCTGGATGGAACCGGTCGTGTAGACAGATCATCTACGTTGCCTAAAAACAATAACACTTATGGTTATTACTCGGCATCGGTAGGAATTGTTTTATCAGAAATGCTGAAGCAGGATTGGCTAAGCTATGCTAAAGTACGAGGTAGTTATGCATCGGTTGGTAAA
>JBKJNG010000049.1:0-2724 GCA_046596065.1 Phnomibacter sp.
AGAAAAAGGATACATAACTGAAGAGAATCAAAATGGAGAAATAAAAATCACTCCAAAAACGGAACAGGGAATTCGTAAAAAAAGCCTCGAAGAAATTTTCGGAAAACTTAAGAAAACAAAACAGGGAAATCATCAAACATTTAAGCCGGGGCAGGGCGATGAAATAAATCCCGAATACAAACCATTCCAGTTTGGCGATACATTAGAGCAGATTGATTTTACCGAGAGTATTCGAAATGCACAGATCAATCACGGTGTTGATAGTTTCCAAATGCATGAAGATGACTTGCAAATTCGTGAAACAGATTTCAAGACACAAACGAGCACCGTGTTGATGATCGACATCAGTCACTCAATGATTTTATATGGGGAAGACCGTATTACGCCAGCAAAAAAAGTGGCTATGGCTTTAAGCGAATTGATCACTACAAAATATCCAAAAGATACTATTGATATCGTGGTTTTTGGTAACGATGCATGGACCGTGGAAATTAAAGATCTGCCTTACTTGCAGGTAGGGCCTTATCATACAAATACTGTCGCAGGCCTTGAGTTGGCAATGGATTTATTACGCAGACGAAAGAATCCAAACAAACAAATTTTTATGATTACAGATGGTAAACCAACGTGCTTGAAAATTGGTGGCCGTTATTATAAAAACAGCTTTGGCATCGATCGTAAAATTTTCAGCCGCTGTTTAAATTTGGCTGCGCAGTGTAAGAAGGCAAAAATTCCTATCACCACATTCATGATAGCAAGCGATCCTTATTTGCAGCGTTTTGTAACTGAGTTTACAGAGACTAATAATGGTAAAGCGTTCTTTGCATCGCTTGACAAATTGGGCGCATTTATCTTTAAAGATTTTGAAAGCGGCAAAAGAAAGACAGTCTATTGAGCAGTAATCTCTTGTGTATTAGTTAGATTTTATCTTTATTATATAAACAGTTTTCAAATGAAAGAGTATTTGGTAAAAATTCCGGAAGGAGATGAGGAGATTTTGGTGGCTGTAATGGAAAGATTTGGAGCCGAAGTAGAACCTATTGCAGCTGTTCAAAAAAACAAATTGAATAAAAAATCTTCTAAGGCGAAAGCAATAGGTAAGGAGGTTAAAAAAGCTGATAAAAAAGTTTCATCAACATGGCTGTTTGGGAAATGGAAAGATATTGATATCAATCCTGAAACATTTAGAAAGGAAGTATGGCGCAAAAAATGAACGTTCTCGTAGATACAGATATTCTTATTAAAGTTTATAGAGGCGATTTCGAGAAGGAACGTCAGTTGTCATTGTTAGCAACTCCCATTTTAATTTCATCAATTACCGCTATTGAACTAACTATTGGGCTTCAAAGCAGGAGGAGAATGCTTGCCCTTAAAAAGCAATTAAAAAGTTACACTATAATTGAAGTTACAGATCAAATATCACGATTGGCAAAAACGCTTGCTTTTCAATATAACATTGAACACACACTTTTTGTCGCTGATTCAATAATAGCCGCAACAACAATTAATCATAAATTTCAGTTATTCACAGATAACAAAAAGGATTTTAAATTTATAGAAGGCATAGACTTTTATGAACCTTAATGTTTAAGTTAAATACAATAAATGTCGCACTTAACAATAACAACACTCGGTCAGTTAAAAGCATCCGGTTATAAACCTCAATCTATAAAAACAGAAATAAGAAATAATCTTATTCAAAAACTAAAGAATAAAGAAATCACGTTTCCCGGCATATTGGGTTATGAAGACAGCGTGATTCCAGATACAGAACGTGCCTTGCTAAGTCGTCATAATATTTTATTCCTGGGCCTGCGTGGGCAGGCGAAAACAAGAATGGCCAGGCAAATGATCGATTTGCTGGATGAATTTATTCCAGTTGTTGCAGGCAGCGAAATCAACGACGATCCGTTTCATCCAATCAGTAAATATGCAAGGGATCTTATCGAAGAAAAAGGCGACGATACACCTATTTCCTGGATGAACAGGAGCGAACGCTATGGAGAAAAATTAGCAACACCCGATGTAAGTGTGGCGGATTTAATCGGCGATATTGACCCCATAAAAGCCGCCAATTTAAAACTGAGTTTTGCGGATGAAAGGGTACTCCATTACGGTATTATTCCACGCAGTAACCGCAGCATTTTTGTGATAAACGAATTGCCGGATTTGCAGGCACGCATACAGGTTGCCTTGTTCAATATTTTGCAGGAAGGCGATATTCAAATTCGTGGTTTCAAACTTCGCCTGCCACTTGATATTCTGTTTGTATTTACAGCAAACCCTGAAGACTATACCAATCGCGGTTCTATCGTAACACCTTTAAAAGATCGTATAGAAAGCCAGATATTAACGCACTATCCAAAAACCATTGAAACTGCCTTGGCCATTACTGAACAGGAAGCCTCCGTATTGCCCGAGCAGGAGGAAATGGTAGCTGTAAGTGATATTATTAAGCGTCTGATTGAACAGGTTTCTTTTGAAGCCCGCAGCAACGAATATGTAGACAAGAAAAGCGGCGTAAGTGCAAGGCTTACTATTGCTGCTTATGAAAATGCAGTTAGTTCTGCCGAACGCAGGGCCATCATCAATAAAGAAAAAAAGACACAGGTTTGGATCAGTGATTTAATTGGCATCGTTCCCTCCATCACCGGAAAGATAGAATTGGTTTACGAAGGCGAGCAGGAAGGTCCTTACCAGGTAGCTTTTAATTTGCTGGAAAAA
>JBKJNG010000053.1:0-3581 GCA_046596065.1 Phnomibacter sp.
GACTGGCTGGTAACACCATACAGGTGAATGGTTGTACCGAATACGATGGCTACATGATTGCTTTGTAGCTTTTTGGCTGCCAGCTTTGCAACAACACTGTTTTCATTTATTTTGATATTGGCTGGTAGCTTCATCTAAAATGTGCACGGCTATTAGTAACTCACCTTCAAATTGCCAATTTTTTCCATGCTTCGATTATTTCTTCAGCATGCACCTTGTTTTTTGGCCTCGCAAAAACTTTTCTGATCACACCTTTTTCCTCTAACACAAAAGTTGTACGATGTAATCCCATGTATTTGCGGCCATAAAGCTGTTTTTCACCCCAAACACCAAATTTTTCAATGATGTTATGTTCCGGGTCGGCAATTAACGTGAACGGTAAACTGAACTTCACCTGGAATTTCTTATGCGCTTTAATTTCATCGGGGCTGATGCCCAGTATTTCAAAACCCTCTTTCCGTAGCAGGGCATAATTATCACGCAGGTTGCAGGCCTGTGTGGTGCAGGCAGGGGTATCATCGGCAGGATAAAAATAGATCACCAGTTTTTTACCTTTAAAATCTTTCAACGAAACTTTATTACCATCCTGGTCTAATCCTGAAAATGCGGGCGCTTTGCTACCTTCTGTAAGCATGGTCTTAAAATTTGTGTATATATAAAGGATTAAACGTTGTTATTGTTCATTAAAAATGCCCGCCCATTTGAAATTGCCTGAGCAGCAGGCTGTATTGTGTGTATCTTTTCGTGCTTGTCAAAAAATAAAAAATCATCCCGTTGCAAGCACTCATCCGCCTATTTTTGCGCAATTTTTATACCATGCCTAAAGACAATAGCATTCATTCGGTTCTCATTATTGGCAGCGGCCCAATCGTAATTGGGCAGGCCTGCGAGTTTGATTACGCCGGCACCCAAGCCGCCCGAAGTATAAGGGAAGAAGGAATTAAAGTTTACCTGATTAACAGCAATCCGGCCACCATTATGACCGACCCAATGATGGCCGATAAAGTGTATTTATTGCCGTTGACTGCAGAAAGTATCGAGCAAATACTGGAAGAAAACCAAGTGGATGCAGTATTGCCAACGATGGGTGGACAAACAGCCCTTAACCTCGCCAAAGAATGCGAAGAACTGGGCATCTGGGAAAAATATAATGTGCGCCTGATTGGGGTGGATATAAAAGCAATAGATAAAGCCGAAGACCGCGAAAAATTCAGGCAGTGGATGATACAGATGGGCATTTCGGTAGCACCAGCCCGTACGGCGAACAGCTTTTTGGAAGGAAAAGAATTTGCACAGGAAATAGGGTTTCCGCTGGTAATAAGGCCCTCTTTTACCCTTGGCGGTGGTGGTGCCGGCTTTGTACACGATAAAAGTGAGCTGGACGAGGCGCTGAACCGAGGCCTGCAGGCAAGCCCTATTCATGAAGTACTCGTAGAAAAAGCGGTGCTGGGCTGGAAAGAATTTGAGCTGGAATTGTTACGGGATATGGCCGACAACGTCGTGATCATTTGTACCGTAGAAAACTTCGATCCCATGGGCGTGCATACCGGCGACAGCATTACCGTTGCCCCGGCCATGACCCTTAGCGATACAGCCTTTCAATTAATGCGTAATACCGCAATCCGCATGATGCGTGACCTCGGCAATTTTGCCGGTGGTTGTAATGTGCAGTTTGCCCTAAACCCGCATACCGAGGAAATTATAGCGGTTGAGATAAATCCAAGGGTGAGCCGCTCCTCAGCATTGGCCAGTAAGGCTACGGGTTATCCCATTGCAAAAATTGCCGCTAAACTTGCCCTTGGTTATAACCTCGATGAACTTAAGAACCAGATCACCCAAACAACCAGTGCTTATTTTGAGCCTGCACTTGATTATGTGATTGTGAAAATACCCCGCTGGAATTTTGATAAGTTTAAAGGCGCTAACGATACACTTGGATTACAAATGAAAAGTGTGGGGGAAGTAATGGCTATTGGCCGCAGCTTTAATGAAGCCATTCAGAAAGCCTGTCAGAGCCTGGAAAACGAGGCGGTAGGTTTAGGGTATTACGGTAAAAGTGTTATGCATGCCGAAGATTTGCTGGAATATATTAGGGTTCCGAAATGGGATCGCATATTCCGCATTAAAGATGCGCTGATGGCTGGTGTTTCAGTTAAAAGCATTGTGCAGGCAACGCTTATTGACCGCTGGTTTATTTACCAGATAAAAGCTATTTGTGATATTGAAAAAGAATTAGGCCATTACACACTAAATACCCTGCCAAAGGAACTGATGAAGCAGGCCAAGCACAACGGCTTTAGTGATGAACAGATTGCACGCATTTTGAAAAATACAACCGACGAAGAAGTGTACGAAAAACGCAAGGCATGGGGCATTACCCGCGTATACAAAATGGTAGACACCTGCAGTGCGGAGTTTGAAGCGAAAACGCCATATTTCTACAGCACTTTTGAAGAGAGTAATTAAGAAAAAAATAATAAGCATTTAAAATCCTTGCCTGCAATTGAAATATTGCAGGTTATTTTTTGTGTTATCGAAAATATGACTATAAGCAACGTTTGATTTTAGTTGTACGATTGAGCTATGATTAACATTATATTGTTTTATAAACAGGCGTATATTTTTGCATTGTGTTAATGCAGGCAATAACAGCTTTTTTTTAATTGCATTTTCTATGCAAACTTTCAGCAAAGCTGTTATTGCACTTAATTTATTCAAACCAAAAAGAAATAGCCCAAACGCCTTGCGAAAACAAGGATAAACCGCCAATGAATTGCTGTGGTAAATGCCAGCTTAAAAAACGCTCAGCAATCGGGACAAAGCCGGGGATAAAGACCGTGAGCGTAAACCGGAAAATAAGACTGAGGTGACATCTTCTGCTTCGTTTTTTCCTGAATATAATTTTGATTGTACTATTAACAAGGTTCGTTACTCCGATATAGCAGTATTAAATCCAACCGATACAATTTCTGATTTATTTCGCCCGCATTCCATTTGATTTTTTGCATAACAGCGTGTTACCCGGAAAATCTATTCCTGATTTTGCCCGCAACTTTTTCTACAAGTTTAAAACTGCATTTTACTGGCAGTTATCTGAAGCATTTTTATTTCAAAAAATCAAACAATGAGACGTTACAAAACCATATTTTTTTTATACTATCTATTAGTTCACCAATAGTATAAGCCCGTGAAATATACGGTTGTGGTATTGGAAATTTTTACATGGGCATGTTACCAAATTTCGAAAAAATTTTGTTGGATTACGTTACCAATATTTAAAATACCATAATGAAATTACCAGCGATAAATCGCAGTTTAGCAACGACACTTTTCAAACAATGGAATTATGGACAGGCTGGAATATTGGTAAGCGATGGCGTATGATGGCATTTGTTCCTTATCAAATAAATAAACAATCTTCCGATGATGGAATAAAACAGGCTAATGGATTGGGAGACATTACTGTTCTATGCAATTTTAATTTATTTCACTCCTATTATTTAGGCGCCAATAAAAAAACTACCGAGCACCGGCTTTGGATAGGAGCTGGTATTAAAGCGCCTATAAGAAGTAATCATTTA
>JBKJNG010000220.1:0-3346 GCA_046596065.1 Phnomibacter sp.
TGACATGGACAGGATAAATAACGAATGGAAGAGCGGCAAATATTAAGCGTCGTATTGGATTGTATAAATAAAAAACATGGAGAATGTTCTCGCTTTACCAGTCGTTAACAAGCAAAGTGAAAAGCATCCGAAAGAATTATATGCGGTAGCATTTACTTCTATGTGGGATTGTTTTTCATTCTATGGCATGAAGGCCTTGCTGATAGCGTATATTGTAACGCAGCTACGCTTAGGTCAACCAATGGGTTATGCCATACTTGGCACTTATTCTGCACTGGTGTTTGGTTTCAGCTTTGCAGGCGGCATTGTTGCTGATAGATTTTTAGGTACACGTAAATCAATTATTTGGGGCAATTATCTTCAAATAGCTGGGCACCTTACTTTGGCCTTGCCATTGCAGGCTCCTTTCTTTGCTGGCCTCGCTTTAATAGCTACCGGATCAGGTTTTCGCGGCAGTAGCAGCGGGTCTTTAGTGGGTAGTTTTTACAACAAGCAAAGTGTAAGAAAAAAAGATGATGCATATGCTATCTATTATATGATCTTCAATATTGGTGCGGCGTTAGGCGGATTAATATGTGGTTACCTCGGGCAAAACATTAGCTGGCATCTTGGCTTTGGCGCCGCCTGTCTTTTCATGATCATTGGCCAGGTGCAATTTTTATTGGGCATTAATAAAACACATGGGTTGCCGCCGTATCCAAAGCAATTAAAAGAAAAGATCTTTTTAAACTTGTTGGACCGGGAAGCTATCATCTACCTTTTAACGCTGGCAGTGGTTGCAACAGTTGTAATGATCTTACAGTATCCCGCCATCATGAACATGGTAATGCTTCCCTTAACCATCCTTTGTTTCGTTTATGTTTTTCTGATTTCTTTCAAGTTTACCAGGCAGGAGCGATTGAAATTATTTGCAGCAATGATCATGTTGTTAATGACTTCTATATTCTGGGCTTTTTACGAACAATGCGGCGGTTCGCTTAGCTTGTTTGTATTGCATAACGTAGATCTAAACCTTGCGGGACTGCACCTTTCCGGATTGTCGGTTAACAGCTTTACGCCGGCTGCCTGGCTGGTCATTCTTACCCCATTCTCTATCATGGCCTGGAAGTGGCTTCAAAGCAGGAACAGCAACCCCAGAACGTATACAAAATTCATCATCGCATTCCTTTTTGCAGGCATTTGTTTTCTGTTGCTTTGGGCCGGATGTTATTGGAATAGCACAACGGGTTTGATGCCAGTAGGAATATTAATAGCTGCTTATCTTTTTTTGGAGCTGGGTGAATTATGCGTTGGGCCGGTGGCATTTGCACTTGCTTCGAACCTTTCGCCCAAAGCAATCGTGACAACTGTAGTCGGCGTAATGTATATGTCTATTTCGCTTGGAGAATATCTCTCAGGAAAGTTAGGTGCATTGATGGCAGTGCCTGAAGGGCTTTCCGACCCCATCAAAATGATGCCTTATTTCAGTGCTGTTTTTTTAAAAATCGCCACTGGTGCTTTTGGTATTGCATTGCTCATATTGTTGCTAATTCCGTTATTAAAAAAATGGATGCAGGAAGTAAAATAGTGATTGCCTGTCTCACCGTTTTTGTTAACTGATAAAAAAGATAAAACCAGTACTGATGTAATCTATAATAAACCGACACTCAAACAACGGAATCCATTTTTATGATAAAGGAAATAACATTGAAAAGTGAAAAGCAGGCAGTAACAAAAGGCCTGAAAAAAGTATTGGGACTAAGATCTCTATTTATCATTACAATTGGATTGGTGGTATCGCAGGCATCTGTGGTTACTATTCTGCAAGGTGCTGGTTTGGGTGGCGGCACTTTTTTTATTGCAATATTTATTGCTTTTATTCTTACCCTTTGTTATATCTCTACCTATTCCGAGCTGGCGTTAATAATGCCTAAAGCAGGAAGCATCAGCACTTATACTGCTGTTTCAATCGGGCACTTTCCCGCAATTGTTGCTGCTATTGCAGCCTATGTTGCCCCCGCCATCTTTGCAGGACCTGCCGAATTATTATTGCTGCAGCATGTACTCGATAGCATTGCACCGGGCACATTCCCCCATATTGCCATACTGTTGTTATGGTTGTTTGCCATACTCAATATTTTAGGTATTGATTTATTTGCTTCCATACAAGGCATCATTTCTTTCACTATGCTGGTAAGCTTGTTTGTAATTGGATTTGCAGGATTCAACACCACCAATGCGCATGGAACACCAGCATTACAAATATGGAACGACATGATTCATTCAGGGAGTTCCGTATTTTCATTGGTATTGGTTGCGCTCTGGCCTTTTATTTCTTTCGAAGTTGTTTGCGATTTAATTGAAGAAGCTAAAAACCCAAAGAAACATATTCCGAAAGCGATGTTTTTGGCAAGCATCACCATGCTGTTTGCCTACAGTTTAATTGCATTTACTGCTATGAGACAGGTGCCCGCTGCGGACCTTGCGAACACCGATATTCCGCATTGGTTGTTAGGCAAGGCCATTTTCGGAAATGCAGGCAAAATAATCATTGTTGTTTTAGCCATTACTACTACCGGCGGATTAATTAGTTCCGCTTTGGCCGCTATTCCAAGGTTGCTGTATGGCATGGCACATCATAAACAATTGCCGTTAATTTTTATGCGGTTGCACCCAAAATGGAAAACACCCTGGTTTGGAATACTATTTATCACCATGTTGATAACCGTACCGCTATTTATTTTCGGAAAAAATCCCGATGCATTATTAATGCTGCTTATTTGCGCTGCAAGTTGTTGGTTGCTTACCTATATTATTTCTCATATCGACCTTATAGTGCTGCGAAAAAAATATCCTGCACATCAACGTCCTTTTAAATCGCCAATTTTTCCTTTACCTCAAATAGTGGGTATTACTGGAATGGCATACGCATTCGTTAACAATGCACCAACCCCGCAACTGCGATTGAAAGTGTACATTAATACAGTTTTATTTATTGGCATTACGGCGGTGTTTGCTTTTTTCTGGGTGAAGTACAAAATGAAAAAAGGCTTGTTTGAACCGGAAGCGATCGAACAGGCAATAAGAGATTAAGCCATTGCAAAATGGTTTGCGAAAAATATAATCATCGGATATAAAAACAAATGAACTAAAAAAACAATATCTCATAGCAGGGTCTTTATTGTTTAATAACTTGTCAGAAAATCCGGAGTAACATCTTTAAAAAATGAAAAGCGCAGAAACTTCCAGCAAAGAATTAGTATCTGTCATTACTGCATCATCTGTAGGTACCATGATAGAGTGGTATGATTTCTATATTTTCGGAAGCCTTGCAACAATAATTTCGTCGCAGTTTTTTCCAAAAGAC
>JBKJNG010000227.1:0-5140 GCA_046596065.1 Phnomibacter sp.
GTCGGAATAAGCACAACCAACTGGGAAAGTATCGCCCACAACAGCCCATTGTGGCTCATCAAACAGGCATAGTACTTTGCCCATATCGTGCATCAGTCCAACAAGCACCATCCAGTCGGGGTGACCATCGCGGCGAATGGCTTCTGAGGTTTGCAACAAGTGCTGCCACTGGTCAAGATCGGTATCAGGATCCGAATCATCCACCAGCTGGTTTAAAAAATCGAAGGCATTCCAAACAGGCATTTCTTTCTTGTCAAACTTCAGGTAATTATCACGCTTTTGCTGCACAAACTCGTGGGTCTGGTACTTATGGTTAAGCCTGTAAAACTCCTTTACACTGTCACGCTGCGGCTCTTCATAATTACGGTAGGCTTCGGTTGCTTTGTGCTGCGCAATCGAATCGGGATCGGGATATCTTCTAAGAACATCTTCTTCCCACTCATCCAAACTTTTCAATGGAACGGCTTCAAAAATAGCATCGGCTTTCATGTAACTAATTTTTGTTTAAGTGACTAAAAACAACCCGGCAGCGTCTAAAGAGAATAGGTTTTCAGCAACTTACTTGACTAAATTAAGACAGAAATCCCATTCATACACCGCATAAAAAATTCCATCCGGCTTTACCCCGAATGGAATTACATAATATACTGCTGCTTGAGGGCACTCCTTAATAAAAATGTTGCACAGCAAAGCTTTTATTACCAGATTTACAAAAAAAAGCCGGCTCACTATAACTGATGTGCCATTAAATATCAACTTTTATCCATCAACCAGTTACATCTTCTTCGCGTCTTCCAAAAACTTCGCCAATCCAATATCTGTAAGCGGATGTTTCAGCAATGCAAGAATAGAATCAAGCGGACAGGTACAAACATTTGCACCGGCCTCTGCGCATGCAATAATATGGTTGGCATTTCGGATAGATGCTGCGAGTATTTCAGATTTAAAACCCTGTATTTTATAGATCGTTGAAATCTGGCGGATCAGTTGCACACCATCCCAGCCACTATCATCGATGCGCCCAATAAATGGTGAAATATAAGTAGCGCCGGCCTTAGCCGCAAGTATTGCCTGGCCTGCAGAAAAAATCAACGTGCAATTGGTTTTAATACCATTATCGGTAAACCATTTAATGGCCTTTATGCCTTCTTTTATCATGGGCACTTTTACTATAATATTCGGATGAATTGCAGCCAATGTTTTTCCTTCAGCAACTATATCATCAAAATTTACACTCAGCACTTCGGCGCTGATGTCACCATCCACCATTTCGCAAATAGTTTTATAATGCTGGTGAATAGCGGCTTCTCCTTTAATGCCTTCTTTAGCCATTAACGATGGATTGGTAGTTACACCATCCAATATACCCAGGTCGTTTGCTTCCTTGATTTGTGCCAGGTTGGCCGTGTCGATAAAAAATTTCATGATTGCTTTTTGTTTTATAAAAATAACATTGATGCTTCTTAAAATAAACAGTTCGAGCCTGCAAGTTTACGTATAATCTTTTTTCCAGCTTTTAAACCCACCTTTTCCGCCGGTATTCATTCTGTTATTCAGTCTTAAATTCAAATAAAGTCACACTGTACGGCACTACAGCCACTGTTCCATTATATTTTTTTAAAACCGGCACTTCTTTTAGCACCACCGATGGCGGCTTACCCGGTTCATTAAAATCATTGGGCGTTGCGCCTGCTAATACCCGGCTATTAACCAACTTGTATTTCCCGTTATTGAAACTTAGTGTTGCCAGTTGCGAAACTCCGGTAGGATTAACAACCGAAACCGTAATTGTCTTTTTGTCGTCTTTAAGCGCTGCTGATACATCTAAAGGATAGGTGTCGCTTCCCGATGAAACCTGCGGCCTATCAACGCCTATAGTGCCTTTAATGGCAGGTTGCGGACTGTTGCCGGAAACAGCAATGGGTATTGTTCCAAAATAAGTACTAAATAAACGAATAACGAGGCCGCCGGGCTGCAGCGCTGCACCGGTAGCATTGTATAATAATCCACCCGGTGCGTCGGTAGCAGTATAGGTTGACATCTTTACAATATCAGTATGTCTGAAAATTTCATGATAACCTTCGGCAGTAGCCAGTGCATCTTTCATACCGACCCCGCCATCTTTCATACGCCATTCATCCAATGCCAGCGTTATGTTTTTTTCTTTCAAAGCAGGATAGATCTTTTGATATGTTCTGAAGGCTTCCATCGAGCCTTTCAATCTGTTTGGCATCCGCCTTATTTTATCAACCAATGAATCGTCTTTTACGGAAACAAAACGCTGAAGCGTTTCATCAAAGGCTGAATCCCCCAAAGGATAGGCATGCTCGGCGAGGTAGTTGAAATTGTTAGCGCAATTCGCAATCAAATTACCTGACCACTCGTATTTGCCACCTATTTTAAAAGGCAAAATATCTTGCGCATAATCGCTGGAATAAATACTCGTGCAACCCATTTCGTAAGGAGTAGCACCTGATGCAACAAGTATAATTGAGGGATCAATTTTCTTCATTGCCGTTGCAAACATGTTGTGCTTGATGGCATAATGATAAGCACTCATGGCACCGAGTTGCCACTTGCCATACATCTCGTTGCCAATGCCCCACCATTTAACTTTGAAAGGTTCTGTGTGGCCATTAGATGCCCGCCATTTTCCCATGGGAGTTGATGTATCACCGTTTACATATTCCACCCATTCTGCTGCAGAATATGCATCGCCGTAACCGGCGTTTACACCAATATGCGGTTCGGTGTTTAACAGCTTGCATAATTGCAAATATTCTTCGGTGCCAACATCGTTCGATTCCATGGCGCTCCATGCATAATCATAAACCGGCGGGCGTCTATCACGATCACCAATACCATTGCGCCAATCATAGCCCGAAGATGCATTTCCACCCCAGCGAAAGTTGCCAAGATTCATGAGTTTGTATTGCGCCAAAATATCCTGGCGGAAGCCGTTGATGTTATTTGCCGGCATTAAAGAAGTTGCGCCGATCCATACAAATCCATTTCCTGCTGCAGTAATATTAAAACTTGCCTTAACAGTATTAACAGACGATTTAAAATTAAATGCGATGGTTTTAAAATCGTTGCTTAACGCACTGTTGTTTTCGAATAATATTATTTCACCGCCATCCCATTTCATGAAAACTTTTATGGAAGGGTTTTGATCGGCCGCGAGTATAATGCGGCCAGTGTAAACGCTGTCTTTTTGGAGCGTTAGACCAGCCTGCGTAATACCTCTTTGTTCTGTGTTTGATAAGCTGATTTTCGGAGCATGCTCACCAACAAATACATGTTGGCTATCATTAATAATAAAAGCTTCTTCGCCTATTGGCTTCCATCTTCCTAAATAGTTGCGTGAGTTTGCAGGAATTTGTTTTTCTGCGTTGTTGATGGGATAAAAAAACTTACGGTCACCGAGCATTTCGGCCCATAAGCCACCTTCAAAATAATTGAACAATAATTCAATAAATTGGCCGTAAATCAGCTTCTCAATTTTATAACCTGTTTTTGAGGGATCAATATTAATTGTGATTGGTTTAGATGGTATTGCCTGTGCGAAATTGCCTGTATTTATTGTCAGCAATAAGAACACTACGGCAAATGCGATCTCGTATCGCTTTTTTATTTTCAGCTTCGCTGGCATACAATCATTTTAAATTTATTTCGCCCTTTCAGGGCTTAAGACCTTGTTGGCAATTTTTTTATGATGGGCTTGCTACTATTTATCACGCCTTGTAAGGGCTTGATTAGTTTTGCTAATGTGCCTGTATTGTAGCGAACCCATCGCCTATTTTTTTTGTCTTCTCAGGGCTGAAGATAAAATCAAAAATGCGGAGAGCTAACAACCGGCCAATCATTCCACCAGGTTATTTTTTCAATTTTTAATTTGGAGCGACCGTTATCTTTTGCATCATAAGCATGATATACTAAATAATCATCACCGTTAAATGCTGCTACCGCATTATGTCCTACGCCATTCCAGTTTTTATCTCCTTCTTTTACCAATGATCCACCGCCCATATTCATTGGTACGCCATCTCTATCTATGTAAGGACCATATACTCTTTCGCTTCTGCCCACCATCATTTTATAAGTACTCTTTTCACCACGGCAACAATAATCGAATGATACAAAGAGGTAATAATATTTGCCATGTTTGTAAATGAATGGCGCTTCAATAGCTGCATCACCGGCCACTGAATCGGGCAATATCTTATTGCGTTCTCTTGCGGCAATGGTATACCAGGTTTCGGGTTCTGCAACAGCTAATAAACTGCTATCTAGTTTGGTAATTTTCATCCCACTCCAAAAGGAACCAAATGCCAGCCACGGCGTATTATTTTCATCCATTATTAAATTAGGATCGATTGCATTCCACATATCGCGGCCTGGTACTGATTGAATAACTTTTCCATGATCAATCCATTTGAAATTTTTTGAATTTGGATCAAGCGTTATATTGGTTGCAACTCCAATGGCAGAAGTGTTTTTGCCAAAAGCAGATACCGCATAGTAAAGGTAATATTGCCCGTTGTGATAGCTTATATCAGGCGCCCACACATGACCGCGAAAACCGGAAATTGTTTTTACAGTCCATTCCGGCGCTTTGTCGAACACTGGTTTTAATTGCGTCCAATGCATCCTGTCTTTTGATGTAAAAACACTGATGCCGAAACCTGTGCAGAAAACATAATAACTGCTATCCTGCCTTATAATAACGGGATCATGAACGGGTGGCAATGTATCGTTTACAACCAACGGTGGTTGCGGTGGTTGCGCATAGACAGCAAGATTTAATACGATAAAAATTGCGGGAGCGAAACTTCTTCTAAAAAAAAGGGGAATTATCATAACAAACAGCCGTATTAAAAAATGTATCACCAGGATATAACGTAAAGCATAATGCGACGATATAAGCAATAGCTTATAGGCAATTATATAATTATCGTGGCCTGAGCGACATTAACTACCTCCTCTCAAGTGCCGATCAAAAAATATTTTAAAATAAATCCGGCTACGCTTTTCACCAATATTATTTATTGCATTTTTACTCTTACAACAGAGAATGAATAAGGCGATGCAGCAAGTGATATCTTTTTATTTTTTACAGCGATTGTTCCTTCTTTTGGTG
>JBKJNG010000371.1:0-5769 GCA_046596065.1 Phnomibacter sp.
GGCGGCAAACATGGCCATTGAAAATGCAGGAATTACGGCAACCGATATCGACTTTATCATTTTCGCCACCCTAAGCCCCGATTATTATTTCCCTGGTTGCGGTGTATTGTTACAGCGTGCCATGAAGATGAAAGAAATTGGCGCACTGGATATTCGCAACCAATGCAGCGGATTTATTTATGCGCTTAGTGTAGCCGATCAGTTCATTAGGGGCGGCATGTATAAAAATGTACTGGTGGTAGCATCGGAAAAACATTCTTTCGGACTTGATTTGAGTACAAGGGGCAGAAATGTAAGCGTGATTTTTGGGGATGGTGCGGGCGCAGTGGTACTACAACCAACTGAAAATGAAACATCCGGCATATTAAGTACCCACCTGCATAGCAATGGTGACAACGCAGAATCGCTGGCCATGTATAACCCCGGTACCCATGCTAATTACTGGAAACCGGGACTCGCTGATTTTAATGATGCGCTGCAGGCAGATATGTTTATGAGCCATGATATGGTTGACAAGGCACAGAATTTTCCAAATATGGATGGTCCTGCTGTTTTCAAGATGGCAGTGGTGAAAATGCCGGAAGCTGTTAGGGAAGCGCTCGGCACCAATCATTTACAGGCGGCCGATATAAACATGCTGATTACGCACCAGGCAAACCTACGGATCAGCCAGGTAGTACAACTGCAACTGGGTCTTCGGAACGACCAGGTTTTTAACAACATACAGCGGTATGGCAATACCACCGCAGCCAGTATTCCCATAGCCTTATATGAAGCCTGGAAAGAAGGTCGCATTAAGGAAGGTGACCTGGTATGTCTGGCCGCATTTGGGAGCGGCTTTACCTGGGGCAGCGCCCTGCTAAGGTGGTGAGAAATAAATGTGAGGAAGGTGGAATTTTGATAAAGTAGGAATGAGGTAAGCGAAAATGGCGGTAAGGAACGCTGTAGAGTTGGCAGGGAACTATTAGCAAGTGGTAAAACAAAAAAAGCGGGCCTCGTAAGGAACCCGCTTTTTTGTTTTGCCGTCACCTGAATTAATAACCGGGATTCTGGGTAATTACGCCCTGCGTAGCATCCACTTCCCTTTGGGGAATAGGGAAAACCAACAAATCATCGTTCCATGGAATAACTCCATTAACCGTTTCAACTGAAAGGCGCAATCTTTTAATATCATGAATTCTCAACCCTTCATACGCCATTTCCAATAACCTTTCAGCCAGCACATCGGCAAGTGTTGGGTTGGCAGTAGTAATAGAATTTGTACGAATAGGGTTTCTAACCATTGCAAGGTCTTCCGCCGGGGTTGGACTGCCTGTTAAACCCAGCCTGATAGTACATTCCGCACGGGTTAAATACATTTCAGCCAGGCGTATCACCGGCAAATTCTGTGAAAATGATTTGTATTTACTTGTAAAGGTCAGGCCTGGGCGTGTGCCAGTTCCAATATAATACCATTCAGTACGGCGGAGGTCCCCTGCCGGGTACATATTTACAAACCCTGAGGGAATACGGAAATCTCCACGACCGATACCGGGTAAATTAGCGAGAAAAGTAGCCATGCCATCATTGCTGGTACCTGCGTTATTCTGATCATTCTGTTGTATTTCCCATATGCTTTCAGCGGTATTCTTGTTACTGAATACAGCGCCAACAGAAGCATTTAATTTGTAATAGCCACTTTCAATAACCTCGTTTGTAGCATCAAACGCATTAGCATAATCGCCCTGTTGCAGGTAAACACGGCTTAGCATAGCCAATGCCGTGTACCTGGTAACCCTTGTACCGTTTTCTTCAGGAAGTTTAGCAGCGGCAGCGGTAAGGTCAGAAATTACCTGCGCATATACCTCTGCTACTGTATTGCGGGGCGATGAAACAGAAGCTTCCGCTTCATTTTTTGTTGCCGCGGTTTTTATTACTACTCCTACCTGATTATTGGCAGTGGTTGCGTCCCAGGGTAAGCCATAATAACGCACCAATTCAAAATGCATAGCACCTCGAATAAACAATGCTTCGCCCTCGTATTGTGATTTTTGATCGGCATCAGTAACCACACCTAAAGACTGGAGCACAATATTCGCCATATTAATTGCCCTATACCCGGCAATCCAAACACGGGCAGCCTCAGAATTATCCCGGTTCATTTCCTTTCTGTAAATCTGCCTGAAACCCTGAAAAGTACCACCCCAGGTGGCATAGCGGGCAGCTGATGTAGATCCGGCGGCAGGACTTCCAGCCTGCAAATCGGCCAACATAAACAAGTTGGTACCATTCAAAGCGCCGCCAGCCATAATTGAATATGCACCTACAACGGCCGAATTAACATCTTCAGGAGTGGTAATGGCCGTTGCCGCATCAATACTTTGCTTTGGATTTACATCCAGTTTTTTATTACATGCGGTTGCCAACAGCAGCGCAGTTACTGCTGGTATCCATAATTTTTTATTTATAAATTTCATTGTGTATCTATTTAAAGTTTACAAAGTTTAGAGACCGATATTTATACCAACACTAATCGTTCTTGCCTGTGGAGGTGTGTAGAAATCATGGCCCAGGTTAACGGTGCCAATGTATGTTGTGTTCACTTCAGGATCGTACCCTTTGTATTTGGTAAAGGTTAGGAGGTTATAGGCTGCCAGGTAAACGCGGGCATTTTCAATTTTAATTGGCGATAGCCATTTACGCGGAAGGTTATAACCAAAATTTACTGTTTTAAGCCTCAAATAAGAACCATCCTGCACCCAGCGGCTTGATTTGCCGGCACCATTGCCTTCGTATAAACGTGGCTGGGGAATACTGGTAATATCTCCCGGGTTTTTCCAGTAAGCCATTTGGTCTATTGTCTGGTTATCGAAATAGTCTCCGTTTACACTCTGAAAAAAACCAGCAATATTGTACAGGTCATTTCCTTCCACAAACTGGAAAGTGACATCAAGGTCAAATCCTTTGTAAGAAAATTTATTGGTGAAACCGCCGTAGAATTTAGGGTTTGGATTTCCCAGGACAGTGTCAACGGCAGCACCATAGTCATTGGTGGTTTTACCATCAGCACTCAAATACAGTGCATCACCAGTCTGCGGATCAACTCCCATGTATTTTTTGCCATAAAATTGGCCAAAAGGCTGTCCTACCGCAAGGCGGCCCAGCGTTCTGCTGCCGGGGTATACGGGTGTAACCAGTTTGGTTATTTTATTTTCGTAGGTAGACAGGTTAGCAGATGCATTCCATTTGAAAGCACCGGTTAAAATGGCACCATTCAGCACAAACTCCCAGCCGGTATTTTTCATACTGCCGATGTTTTTGGTAACATTGGTAAAACCGTTGATAGCAGGTAATGGCACATTCAGCAAAAGGTCGGTGGTATTTTTATTGAAATAATCTATTTCACCGCTGATGCGGTTTTTAAATAAACCAAAGTCCAACCCAATATCGTATTGTTTTGTTTTTTCCCACTTAAGATCTGTAACACCAATTTGTGAAGCAAGAATACCCGAAATATCGGCATAAGCCGATGCGCTAAACAGGGTTAAAGCGCTAAAGTTTCCTATTTCAGCATTACCCGTTAAGCCATAGCTGCTACGGATTTTTAGAAAACTAAGCGGCTTAATTCCTTTAAGAAAATTCTCTTCGGATAATACCCAGCCTATAGAAGCGGCGGGGAAATTACCATAGCGATTGTCTTTACCGAACCGCGATGAACCATCGCGGCGAATGCTTGCACCTACGAGGTAACGGTCTTTAAACTTGTAGTTAGCTCTTGCGAAATAAGAGGCAAACGCAAATTTGCTTTCTGAAGAGGAGCCGCTTGAAATAATAGCGGCACTTGCAATTTTTGTAAAGCGGTCACTTGGGAATGCACGGCCTTCTACACTGGCACCTGACGAGTTGCCTTCCTGGTATTCGGTTCCGAGTAAGGCATCAAAATCGCTGTTTTGGCCAAAGCTTTTACGAAAATTCAGCGTATTTGTCCAGGTAAATACTGATGCGGTAATCTGGTTGTTAAATGCATACCCGTTGGGTGCTCCATCCAGGGTACGGCGACCCAGAAACTGGTCTTCCTGGAGGTTGTTCAGGTCAATACCACCCTGGGAGCGGAAAGTAAGGTAAGGATTTATATTCCATTCGGCATAGGCATTGCTGATAGTGCGCAATGTTTTAGCCAGGTTGAGGTTGTTTCCTTCCAGCTCAATAAGATTGTTGTAATAAAGTGTAGCGTTGTTATTAAGGCCGTCGGCATCGTAAAAAGGGTGCAACGGTGGCAGGGCGTTCAGCTGCAAAGGGTTACTGAATGCATTATCAGAAGGCACCCTGTAATTCATGGTCTGATTTAATGAAAGATTGGCACCCACTTTAAAACGGGAACCAATGGTATGATCGATGTTAAGACGACCCGTACCGCGGGTTAACCTGTTAGCCTGGATAATGCCATTCTGATCGTTGTATGAACCACTGATCAGGAATTTGGTACGGGCATCGCCGCCGGTCAATTGTGCGCTGTATTGGTTTATGTTCCCTTTTTGAAAAGCCTTGTCGGCCCATTTTGTATCGTTCGTGCTGGTCCAGTCATCTGTTCCAGATTCTGCTGCAAATTCCTCTGCGGGATCATAACCCACGTTTTCCGCGGAAGCGGTAAATAGTTCCTTGTACTGCGCTGAATTTAAGAATTCGCCTTTACGTGTTGGCTCGCTCCAGCCGGTATAATACCCAGCAGATACCCTGCTTTTACCCTGCTTGCCACTTTTAGTAGTAACCAGTATTACACCGTTTCCTGCACGGGCACCATAAATTGCAGCGGCGGATGCATCTTTTAATACTTCTATTGATTCAATATCATCGGGGTTAAGTGTAGCCAGCGGATTATCAGGTTCTGTAGCACTTCCCAGTGATTGTGATACCACCGGCACCCCATCAATAACCACAAAAGGCTGCTGGTTGGCAGATATAGAAGAAATACCACGAACACGGATATTTAAACCCTGGCCCAGTTTACCGCTACCGGTATTAATGTACACTCCTGAAGCACGGCCCTGTAAGGCTTCTGCGAAAGAGGGTAATGGAATATTTTGGAAATCTTTGGCGGTAACTCTGGCTACGGAGCCAGTAACATCTTTCTTCATCCTGGTGCCGTAACCTACCACAACAACTTCCTCCAGATTTTTTGCTCCCACAATCATCGATATGTCTGCGGCACCTTCAGCCGGAGCGAGTTCAGCATCTTCATAGTTAACGGATGAAAAAAGAAGCGTAGTTAATCCTTTGGGAATGGTAATCGTGAATACACCGTCTGAGCCGGTTGATGCCCCAACATTTGAACCTTTTACTTTTACGGAAACACCTGCCAGAGGCGATCCATCTTTACGATCGGTAACCCGGCCAGTTACCAGTTTTTGGGCGAATGCTACCTGCACAAACAGCAATAGCAAGCCCGTCCAGAGGACAGCAAGTTTTCTCATAATGCTCAATTTTGGTTAATTCCTTTCGGAATGAATAATGTGATAAAACAAAAAAAGGGATTTTTCTTTGCATTAAAATTTCAATTCTGAATTTTTCGCTCCAAATAATCCAAAAACAAAGGCTAACAGGCAGAAATACTAATATTAACTTTAAACCTTGTTTGATTAATCTTCTACAGGAAGAGGGTAGCTTAGACGCCTAAATTGGGTGAGTGTGTGCTGCTTGTCAGTAACATTAAAGACAACACCGGGCGAAAAAGGTTGCAAGAAGATTGAAAAAATTCGCCGACAGACCCAATGATCAAAAAAACTAACTTAT
>JBKJNG010000408.1:0-4579 GCA_046596065.1 Phnomibacter sp.
TGCTTGTTGGAGACTACTTGTTGTCCAAGGGACTTATTCTTTCGCTGGAAAGCCGGGAATACCAGGTGTTGCATATCTTAAGTGATGCAGTAAAAAAAATGAGTGAAGGCGAATTACTGCAAATTGAAAAAGCCAGGAAGTTAAATTTAAAGGAAGACGTGTATTTTGATATTATACGTAATAAAACAGCCTCCCTCCTTGCTTCAGCCTGCGCTGCTGGCACTTGGAGCACGACTACAGATGAAGAAAAAACGGAGCAAATGCGTCTTTTTGGCGAAAAGGTTGGCATTGCCTTTCAAATAAAGGATGACTTGTTTGACTATGGAACCGATGATATTGGCAAGCCGACCGGAAATGATATTCAGGAGAAGAAATTAACCCTGCCACTTATTTACGCTCTGGAAAAAGCATCGGCTGCAGATAATAGAAAAATGATTTACATAATAAAAAATGAAAATCGGAACAAGGAAAAAGTAGCATGGCTGATCGAACAGGTAAAAAATTTAGGTGGGATTACCTACGCCGTACAAAAAATGAATGCTTACAGGGACGAAGCCCTGGCCATACTAGATAGCCTTCCTAAAAACGAAGCTAATTTGGCGCTTGAAGAACTTGTTCGTTATACAACTGATAGAAAGTATTAGGGAATAACTGACCCTAAAACCTATTATTTTGAACTTTAAGTACTCCAGTGCTTGGTTTCAGGATGCACTATTAACTATTTTTATCGAATGGAAAAAAGGTGGAAGGTACTTGAAGCTAATAATGAAAACGTTCAAATGCTTCGCGATGCCCTCGGTATACATCCCACCCTTTGTAACTTGCTTGACCAAAGAGGACTGAGCACTTTTGATAAGGCAAAATCTTTTTTCAGGCCCTCACTAAATGATCTTCACGATCCATGGCTGATGAAAGACATGGACAAAGCCGTAACCAGAATTTTACAAGCACTTTCATCGAAAGAAAAAATTTTAGTTTATGGAGATTATGATGTTGATGGTACTACAGCAGTAGCTTGTATGTATCATTTCCTTAGCTCCATCCACCCATTAGTAGCATTTTATTTACCACACCGTTATAGAGAGGGATACGGAATTAGCAAAGCAGGCATAGACTACGCCGCAGAAAATAATTTTACACTTGTCATTTCACTTGATTGTGGTATTAAAGCGATCAACGTGATTACCTATGCAAAATCGCTAGGTATTGACTTTATAGTTTGTGATCATCATATGCCCGACGACATCTTACCACCGGCGGTTGCTATTTTAGATACCAAACAACCGGGTTGTAGTTACCCATTTAAAGAATTGTGCGGCTGCGGTGTAGGTTTTAAATTAATCCACGCTTTATGCACAAGCTTGCAGTTGCCGGATAGTATCTGGATGAAATACCTCGACCTTGTTGCCACTGCAATAGCTGCCGATATAGTACCAATCACCGGAGAAAACAGGGTGCTCACCTATTTCGGTCTTGAAAAAGTAAATAGCACGCCGTGTACAGGCATCAAGGCATTAATGGACCTTGCCGCATTTAATCGAAAAGTATGTGTTAACGACCTCGTATTTGTGGTAGCCCCAAGAATTAATGCCGCGGGACGTATGGATGACGCCCGTAAAGCCGTACTCCTTTTTATTGAACAAGATTATGCAAAGGCTTTGGAATTAGCCAAACTGCTACATACGGATAATACTGAACGAAGAGAAGCAGACACTACGACAACCGAACAGGCTTTATTGTTACTCGAAAATGATTTACTGCTCCAGTCAAAAAAAACAACCGTCTTATATCACAAAGATTGGCATAAAGGTGTGGTCGGAATTGTAGCCTCCCGGCTTATTGAAAAATATTACCGGCCAACAATTGTGCTAACAAGCAGTGGCGATAAAGTTTCCGGGTCGGCAAGAAGCGTAATTGGTTTTAATGTTTATGAGGCTATACACCAATGCAAAGAATTACTGGAAAATTACGGCGGTCATTTTTATGCGGCCGGCCTTACAATGAAAACAGAAAATGTTGAACTGTTTATGACCATGTTTGAACAGGTTGTAAACGAAACGATACCCCTCGAATTATTAACTCCTCAAATAGTAATTGATGCAGAAGTAACCTTTAAAGACATCACCGAAATCTTTTATAAAATAATTTGCCAGATGGAACCATTTGGCCCAGACAACATGCGGCCGGTTTTTATATCAAAGCAAGTTTACGAAACCGGTTACAGCCGGATTGTAAAAGAAGCCCACATAAAGTTTTCTCTAAAACAAGAAAACTATACCATGGAAGGCATTGGATTTAACCTTTCACATAAGTTTAATTTACTTCAACCAAACATACCCATTGATGTTGTTTTTACCCTGGATGAAAATGAATGGAATGGAGAAAAAAAATTACAGATCAGGGTAATTGATTTAAGGCAAAGTTTCGTAAAAGAGTATGCTTAAGAACAAAATATTCCCACTTTCCAATCAGTAAAACAGAAGCCCTTAATTTCCTTCCACTATTTTTTTTCGACTTGAAAGCTGATCTTGAAATACAACTTCGCCTATATCAAATATTTTTTCTACCTCGCACTAAACTGGAGCTTTCCTTTAGCTTGGTTCATTTTAAAAAAAGAAATTGAGGGCGAGAAAAAATATGGCATTCAAACTACCGGCATTGATGATCTTACAAAATCAATGGATGCCTGTGAACGTGAACACGCTAGCATATACCAGCCCGTAAATTTTTATACGGCGGAACGCCTATTTCAGAATCTTGATGCAGCAGATTTACAAGGTGGATTTTTAGATATGGGTTGCGGTAAGGGGCGTGTTGTAGCAATGGCCGCAGCTTATGGGTTTAAAGAAATTATTGGCGTAGATTTTTCCGCCCAGCTTTGCCACGATGCCTTGCAATTAGGCCAAAATATCGAAGCAAAATATTCCGGAATAAATATTACAATCGAATGTGAAGACGCCCGGGATTATATTATTCCTGATAACGTTTCAATGATTTTTTTATTTAACCCTTTTGATGATTTGATAATGCAGGATTTTTTAAAAAAAGTAGCTGGAACTTTAGTAAAAAATCCAAGAAGAATTAAATTATTGTATGCAAATCCACAATGTAAAAAGCAGTGGCTTGATGCTGGTTTCAAAGAAATCGATTCGTTTAAAAAGATGAAATTTTTAGAAGGAAGTGTGTTAATAAATCACTATTAATAACCATCGTTTAATAACCTAAAAAAAGTCCCGTCGCTAAAATAAACGACGGGACTTTTTTATCTTATTATAAACATCAGCTTAAGCCTCTGTTTCTACTTTTGGCTGCGCTTCGCTCTCATTCATTAATTCTACACTCCGCTTTATAAATTCAGTCAGGTTATTTCCTTTCAACATGCCCTGGCTAAGCAATGCAAGATCCACCAAATTCTTGGCCATCTTGCCTTGTTTATTCGTGTCGCCTTCCTGCAAAATCTGCTGATGAATCGGGTGATTACCATTCACAGTAAAATTAATTTCATCGGGCATACTTGCATAAAACCCCATCATGCCGCCGCCACCACTTACCTGCGCCATATCTTTCATTCTGCGGCTCCATTCTGGTCTTGTAGCAACAACCGGTGGCGCATCAGTACTTAATCCTTTTACTTCAACCTGTGTATGATCTGTCGTCAATAAAGATTTAAAAATGTCGGTGATTTTTGTTTTTTCTTCTTCACCTAAAACGCTGTCGCTGGTTTCTGCCTTATCAATTAAGTTTTCAGCAATATCAGCATCTACCCTTACAAACTGAACATCACTAAACTTAGATTCCATCTGGCCAATCCAGCTCGAATCAATCAGGTCATTCAGTTTTACAACGTAGTAGCCCTTGCCTTTTGCTGCCTGCACATACGCATCCTGCTGAATTTCATCGGTCGTGTACAGTACAATTGTTTTCTTATCCTTATTTACCTGTGTGTTTTCAACGGCTGTTTTATATTCATCAATGGTTAAGAAACTTTTGCTGTTTACATCCTGCATTACCAGGAACGATTTTGCCTTATCGAAAAACTTATCGTCGGTCATCATACCGTATTTAACAAACAAGCCAAGGCTTTCCCATTTGCTTTCAAAATCGGCACGGTCGTTGCGGAAAATTTGATCCAGTTTATCTGCCACTTTCTTAGTGATATGTGCATTTATTTTCTTCACATTGGGGTCGCCCTGCAGGTAACTGCGGCTAACATTCAAAGGAATATCAGGGCTATCAATAACACCATGTAACAGCATCAAAAATTCAGGTACAATGTCTTTCACCTCGTCGGTTACAAACACCTGGTTGCTGTATAAATTGATCTTATCTTTTTGTATTTCGTAGCTGTGTTTAATCTTAGGAAAGTAAAGAATACCGGTAAGATTAAATGGATAATCTACATTCAAATGAATCCAGAAAAGCGGTGTTTCGCTCATCGGGTACAACTCTTTGTAGAACTTTTCGTAATCTTCTTTGCTAAGTTCTGAAGGCTTTTTCGTCCACGCTGGTGAAGTATTGTTAATAGGCTTTGCTTCAACGGATTCTTCACCTTCTTTCGGCGCTTCCACCTTTGCATTTG
>JBKJNG010000441.1:0-8211 GCA_046596065.1 Phnomibacter sp.
ATGCTATCGGTACTTATGGAGCATACATCTGCGGCATTATTACCCCCACAGGAGCAAGTGCTGGTGAGAAGGCAGAGGCAATAACCGGCGCACTTGCGCTGCCACCAATATTTGCCATACTGCCAACAGCAACAAAAAAAAATGGCGCTTTTATTAACCTTGCTACAATGATCATTAATACAATATGGATAGAAAGCCATATAGCACCCACCAATAACAAACCCGGCACCTGAAAAAGGCCGGTGATGTCCATTTGCATACCAATAGAAGCTATCAGCAGGTAAAGCAGCAAAGTGCCTATTTTAGTAGAACCGGCACCTTCATATTTACGGGCGGGCGTAAGCGAGAGTAACATTCCAGTAAGCGTTGCAATTACTATAACCCAAAAAAAGGAACTCGTGAGACTGAATTTCTCAAGCGATGGTGCATGTAATGAAATAGCGGATGATACGATGCCTGCAAGAAAATGGGCGAGGCCGCTGCCGCCAAATGCAATACCGCAGATCACCATAATGTCATTCAAACCTGGTATTTTAAGTATGCTTTGCTGGTAAGTTTCAATACGATTTTTAAGCTTGTTAATGGCGCTGCTGTCGGCTTTAAGTTTTTTATCAATGGCTTCATTTTTACCGGAACCATACAGCAGAAATGCCATCCACAAATAAGCAACAATTACATCCAGAGTTATCATGGCACTGAATAGCTGGCCGCTGGGTGCAAAAAGTTCTTTCATGGCCGTTTGGTTTGCACTGCCACCAATCCAACTGCCGGCTAAGGTGCTTAATCCCCGCCAGGTTGCATCTGGCCCGGTGCCTGAAAAAAGTGCCGGTAAAATTGGTTTGCAGATTACTATAGCAATCGGGCCGCCGATCATAACACCAAGCGTGCCGGTGAAGAACATGATCAGTGCTTTTGGTCCCAGTTGCTTCAGCCCCTTAAAGTCAACTGACAATGTTAGCAAAACCAGGCTGGCAGGTAGCAGGTACCGGCTAATTACAGGATATAATTGGCTTTTTTCACCATCAATTACATGGAACGTATTGAGAAGCGATGGCAGAAAATAACAAAGCAGGATAGAGGGTACAAAAGTGTAAAAACGTTTCCAGCCTTTTTGTGCACTTGACGATGTGTAAAATACAAATGCTAGTATAGTGAAAAGAAGGCCCAGCACCACAGCATCGTTTGTTATTAAAGGCGTTTTATCCATAAGCGCATAATTAGAGTAAAAAAAGCAGATTGAAAAAAGCTTCATTTGCTAAACTGGGTTTTGCAAAAAGGAAGATGAGTTAGCAATATTTACCCGCAGCTGAATGGAAGGCATTGGAAAATATTATTGAATTGATCTAACAAGCAAATAGTAATTAAGCGTACTTGCTTTTTAATGTAAATCAACAATGGCCAATTTTAATTGATATTAAAATTGGCCATTGACACTTTGCTACAGCGTAGTGTTAAACGGTAAAACACTTACACATCCCCGAAAATATTAGTGTTCAAAAATTCATTTCTATATTTTTTGTTTGGATCAATCGTTGCGATCATTTTTTTAAAGTCTTCCATTTTTTCATAACGTGCAGCCAGCGTTTTTGGTGAGATGGTAAACAGTTTTCCCCAATGTGGTTTGGGGTGAAAAGGTTCGAGCGCTGATTCAACAATTGGCAATAGCTTACTTACCGCGGGCCAGTCTTGTTTCCAGGTAAAATGAATAGTAACAGAATCCTGTTTGTAACATGGGCTCATCCACAAATCATCGGCTGCAATGGTTCGTATTTCAGATATAAAAAGATGAGGCCCTACTTCCTGTCCTAAAGCCACAATGGCCAAAAATGCATCTACCGCATGTTTCATCGGAACAAAATATTCCGATTGCAATTCTACGCCACTGCTTGGTGTAAATCCCATTTTAAAATGTGGCAATCTTTCATACCACGGGCCGGGAACACCCATTTGTTCCGTACAATTTTCAGCAGAAATATCTACAATAGGATGCAGGTTTTTTATTGCAGCTTTTGCACCAAAGAATTCCGGAACACCCGTGTAATTTTTATCCGTATCAACCCGGCTTTTAATCCAAACTTCGTTAATGCTGTCCTTTTGCCAGTCAGTAAATAAACTCACGCTATATCCTGCAGAGACTATTTCTTTAAAATGCGTTTTTAATTGATCCAATGGCAGGTCGAGAAAAACATTTTGACGCATAAGATATCGCGGCTGAATAGCGAGTGTAACTTTAGTCACAACACCAAAAGCACCGAGGCCTACTACTGCTGCTGAAAACTTATCGCCATCTTTTTCTTTTGAAAGATTGACAATGCTGCCATCAGCTGTAACAATTTCCAAAGCCCTTATAGCTGAAGACAGATTACCATTGCCAACTCCCGAACCGTGGGTGGCTGTTGCGCAGGATCCCGCTACTGAAATATGTGGTAATGATGCGAGGTTATGCAGTGCAAAACCCTTCTCATCAAGATAAGGACAAAGCTCTCCGTATTTTATCCCGCCTTCTACAGTAACAGTATGTGCTGCTTCATCAATAGCTATTACCTTATTCAATGCTTTTGTTGAAATAAGATTATTGGTGCTATCAGCAATGCGGTTGAAACAATGCCTGGTACCAAGCGCTCTCAAATTGCTGCATTTTTTTACCAGTTCCTGTACTTCCAAAACAGATGACGGATAAAAAATGTTGCTGGTACTGAACTCAAAGTTGCCTGCCCAGTTCTTCAGTTTTTCGGTTTGTGCCCAACCCTTTACAGGCGATAATAATGGTACAGCCATTAATGTGGAAGTTAATTGTAGAAATGTTTTTCTTTTCATGACATTTTAGTAAGCAGACTTTTGTAGTCAATTCATTTGAAAGATACCAATTTGGTGTTTAATTATTCATTCGAAATGGTTAGAGACAGTTGTTTTTATTCAGACTGTAAGATTGCTTTTGTACAAGTAGCATTAATAAAACGCTATGCTTTAGGTGATTAAAATCTTAATTAATTTATCCCTGCCCCAAATAAAAAGTGGCTTATACTTGTTAAGAGAATAAGCCACTTTTAATAGATTGATACTCGGATCATTTCAGCAGGAATCTAAATAAGTTTTGCTTATAATTTCAGCACCTTTTCACTTTCCTTCGTATCGCCATTTATGTATTCAACAACGTAAACGCCCTTGGGAAGCAGCACTGCAGGAATGGTAATAAAATTACTGGATGCGGTTTGCACGCTGAGTAATTTTCCAGTTGCATCCAGTAAACGTAACTGGCCTCCTGTGTTTAGTATGCGAACATTAATATTGCCTGTAGCAGGGTTAGGATATACGGTAAGTATTTTTGTAGGGATGGTTCCGTTACAAGTTGCGGGAAGCGTGTAGTTAAAAGTTACCGATTGGCAATCGGGGTTTGTAATAGTTAGTGTTTGCTGGCTTCCAAGCTGTGCCGCAGCATAATTTATAACAAAACGTATTTGTGTAGGGTTATCAAATTGTATGCCCGATACGCCAACACTTCCTGTGGACGTCACCTGTAAATGCTTTGTAAAGCCGGGTCCGCCTTCATCTGTCCCGGGGTCAAAAAAACCGCTGGCATTGTTTGATGTGCCAGTAAGCATTACTTCAGATGTGCGCAAATCATTACAATCAACTGGCGTCATAGTTGTTGGTGTTGCCGGTGGGGGAGCTTTTACCTGAACGGCTCTTTCGCCCCAGCTATTGGTGGCATTTGTATATTGCTGGAAGGTCCATAAGGTCATGTTATCCGAAGGATCAACCACGGTCTGAGAGTAGTCGCCCCAGCGTTGTTTGTCTGTTGTTTCCTGGTTGTAAGTGCTGTTATAGTTAGTAGCAAAAACAGGGCTGTTTAATTCGCCCAAACTTTGCTGGTTATACCTGCCGGCTATAATTACATTGGCATTTTTATTAGTACCGGCTGCGGTTGCTCCAGCCAATGCATGGCCTTGTCCCGAAGCACCAATACTGCCCATCCAAAAACCCATGGGACCGGTTGCTGCATTATCGTACCAGGTGCCGCTTTGCTTTAAAGTAAGCGCTGTTGCGGTCACATTTAGCTCGTACCAGCGAAGAGCGTTCCGAAGGCCGGTGGCATCGCTGCTTGCTACGCCGGAAGCGTTTACAGCTATATTATGTGCGGTCCAGATGGTATTGTTTCCCGTTATTTTATTTTTTTCCATCTGAACATTTAGCAAACGATCATCGCCGGCATCGAGCGGTTTAGTGCTGCCCTTCGCTACCTGCTCAATGGGGCCAGAAGTAACAGGCACCGTAAGCGAACCTGTAGTTGAAGTGGCGTTTCCTGCGGGGTCATTAATAATCACATAGTTCAGAATGCCATAGTTGGCAGCGTTTACCCCCACAAAATAGCCGCGGGTTGCTTGTGGATCATCGCTATATGCGGGGTTAGGAGCAAATATGCCTGTGCCGGCATTTCCTACGCCTCTAAAGGCTGTAAATACTATCGGACCGCCGGATAAAACAGAAGATTTTTTGATGACATAACAGGAAGATCCCTGGTAGGAATTGTTGTCTGTATCAAAAATCAGTGAGCCTATGTATAGCGCATTTTTATCAAGGCCCATCATAGGAAAGTCACCGAATTTCTGGTAATCGGAATTCGTGGATGTGGTACCCTGGTCATGTATGAAATAGAAAAAGGTAAAAGCGGTGCTGGCTGTAATGTCTGCAGTATTGCTAACCGCTATCAGCATCCGGTTGCTTTTATTGGCAACGTTTATGCATACGATAAACCAGCGTTTTGTTAACCGGTCGTAATGCACTTGTGGGTCAGTGGTTTCAATGTTATTTCTTACCGAACTAAAAAACACATCGAGATCAATGCTAAATTGAGGATCCACCAACGAAAAAGCACCGGCGGTAGTACTGGTAGTAAGTGGGGCATCGCAAACAGATGGTTTTGCATAAAACTTTAACCGGCCATTGGCGGCTATGCAAACCTGCGTTTCGCTTAGATCACCCATACAATCGGGTGGAATGGAGTTGCTTTCTGATACACTGATTGCCTGGAAATTTGAATGAATAGTTTGTGTGATACCAAGGTCCATAATGGAAGGCCCTTCGGGATATTTAGAAATAGCTGGGGATGAGGGATGGTTTTTTAGATGCCTTTCAATTTCGGCTTCCTCGCCTATCCTTAATTTTTTCGGTGGGGCCTGGTCTGATAATTTTTGAAGTTCGCTCATTAAAACGCTGGTGCCGGGTTCACCCGTTACAGTTACGCCTTTAACCTCGTTTGCTTGCTGGCCAATGGCTACAAAAACAGTTGCAAGAAAAAGAAAACAAGTGGATAAGCATTTAGCAAAGAAGTTATTCATAGTGTTAGTTACGTAATCGAGAAAATAAAATTACTGGTTTTACTGTTCGATTAATGAAACAGGTACAGTCAAAGCAGGAGTAAACTCAAATCAATTATGGTAACCCTATCCTTATCCAAAGCAGGCCAATTCTCAGCTTTCCCTCATTCGCATAAAAAAAGGCGTTTGCCCAGTCGGCAAGCACCTTTAATTCTAAGACGTTTTTGCAGATTACCTGCTCAGTTCGAGGTATTCTTTCATGGTAATTCTACCGCTGATCAGCTGGTTGTACAGCATTTCTTTGTTCATATCAGCTTGTTTCAGCAAGTTCACCATTTCTGTATTAAATACCATTTCACTAATAATTGTTTTCATAATTCATTGTTTGCCAGGCGCTTTTTCTGTCCTGCGGTTATTAAATGGATTCATTCCTACGCTTGTTCAAATGCATCTTTCTGTGATACAAATGTACTTAGTGTAAATTATACACATTGTTAATTCAGAAAGGCAAAGAAGGTAACCCGACGAAAGGAAAAGGTAAAGAAAAAGGGAGGATTGAGGCTATTGCTGCAAATCGTCAGATAGCGAGGCTGCACCGATAATACCGCTATGTTCTAAACCAGCAATTTTGATTTTTAAATGTTGTACTGCTTGTTGGTAAGGAAAAGTTTGAATTTGTTGCCACATGGCTTTCTCAAAAAATGAATAGGCATTCTTTACAGAACCGCCCAATACAATTACCTCGATATCAACAGCAAATAGAATAGCCTTAATAGCATTACCAAGATGAGTGCCAAATACTTCAAACATATTTAAGGCAGATGCATCGTTATTCAATGCATTTGCGTACACAATTTCGCCGCTGATATTATAAACGTTTTTAAAGAACTGACCGCTGGCGTAGTACTCGTAACACTTGTCGAGATATGGCATCATTCCAAATTCACCTGCGCCGCCATTTCTGCCGCTATATAATTTTTTGTTGAGAATTAGTCCTGCGCCAAGCCCTGTACCGATAGTAAGTCCTGCCATATTATTACAACCGATTCCTTCGCCAAAACGGTATTCACCCAATGCAAAACAATTCGCATCGTTATTTATTACAACTGGTATTTTATAACGTGTTTCCATCCATTGTTGTAAGGAGATTTTTTGCCAGGAAGGAATATTAACGACATCATACACCATCGAATTATTAGCATCTACCAGACCTGGCACGCCAATACCGATCGATGCAACTTCTTCCTGCATAAGCGCATCAGTAATATCAAATACTTGTTGCAATATTTCTTTGGAATTACCAGTCGCATCCAATCTTCTTGAAATGGTATTTTGAAGGATATTATTTTGCAAAATACCTGCACGAATATTCGTGCCGCCCAAATCAATTCCTATATGTGATTTGCCTTGCATGTTATGCTGGTTGCAGGTATGTGGCGGCTGCTGAATCTAAGAAAATATGCAGGCCCGGATGATCACGAAAGAGTGTGGCAGGTAAATTTTCGCTTACAGGTGCAGTTAGCATTTCTTTTACAATCGCAGCTTTTTTACTTCCGCTTACCATTAGTAAAATATATCTCGCTTCCATTAGTGTTGCAATGCCTAATGTTAGCCCTTGTGTTATTGTTTTTGGTGATGAAAAATACTTTTGTCCGACCGCTTGTGTCTCCGGAGCAATGTCACTTATATGCGAACGCAATGTTGCATCGGTGCCGGGTTCATTCATGGCAATATGACCGTTTGTACCCAGGCCAACAATAGCAATATCGATACCGCCATGCTTTTGAACAAATGCTTCCACTTTCTCACACTCACCCTGCGGATCATTGGATCTTCCATCAAAAAAGCAAATCCTTTTTTTATCAATATTTAATGGTTCAAAAAATTGTTCATTCAGTGATTGCCGGCAACTTCCTGCATCTGTTCCATTCATGCCAAGCCATTCATCCAAACCAACAAAATCCCAATCTGATATATCCAGGTCTTTTTCATTTACCAATGCTCCTGTTTGCCTGTACAAGCCTTCAGGAGTACTGCCGGATGCAGGACAAATAAGTGGATTCTCAAGGTTCGCTGAAAGCAACGTAAGTTTCGCCAGTGCCTGCCGGCACATTTCATGGTAAGTATCGCTGATATTTAGTTGCATGGTAAGATTGAAAAATCTGGAATGTGAAATAAATGAGTTTGTTCGGATCGTTTAAAAAAATTAATTTAGTATGGGGCAAAGTAAACAAACTTCGGAAGTCAGAAAGCAATGGAATGCCATTCAACGGCAATGTTTTCACAATCGCTGTTTTTTTATATTCAGGAATGTTGTGAACAACAAATGACTACAGGAACACAACAATGACTATTAGAATCTTTTTTACCGCCGGCAAAAATAGATTATTTAAAAATTTGGGTGTAAGGTGCTCCGCCCATATTTTTGCGCTCCCAAACCAGAAATGGAATGGCAGGATTGCCTGATAGTATAATGGTAGTACGACAGTTTTTGGTACTGTTTGTCTTGGTTCGAATCCAGGTCGGGCAACGAAGCCGAAACGAAAGTTTCGGCTTTTTTTCGAGTGTAAGTTTTTTAGTTTTGCAATTGTAATTGCCCGATAGTATAACGGTAGTACCGCAGATTCTGGTTCTGCTTGTCTTGGTTCGAATCCAGGTCGGGTAACAAAAAAGACTGATGCTTTGTAAATTCAATATTTACAAGGCTTTTTTGTTTTTAGGGGGTGTATGTATTCGGAGGTTAATATTCGTATTAAAGTTACAGGTTTCTGCATAACATGAAAACCAACTTATAATGAAATAATTCCTTAGACTGTCGGCAACAAGGGACTGTCCGTATCCAAAGGATTTTAAAATAAATAGATAATGATAATATTGACAGCAATTGCGAGAG
>JBKJNG010000007.1:0-6921 GCA_046596065.1 Phnomibacter sp.
ATGAAATGTTTAAAATGCAGAAAGATTTGGAGAAGATGAAGGCATGATGATTGGCAAAGTAAAAAAGTCCATATCACGGGCGGCTTTTCCCATGGTCTTTTTTACTTTGCCAATCATCATGCCTTCATCTTCTCCAAATCTTTCTGCATTTTAAACATTTCATCCCGCAATCTTGCGGCTTCCATAAAATCCATATCACGGGCGGCCTTTTCCATGGTCTTTTTTACTTTACCAATGTTCTTTTCCATCTGAGGAATAGTGAGAAGGGGTTGATCATCTTCCGCAGCTAAGTTTTGCACAATGTCTTCATCGTAATTAATGGCGTATGGATTGCTGGGATCAAAACCTTTTATGTCGAGCACGCTGGTCTGCTTCATAATCTGTTCGATGCTCTTTTTAATGGTCATCGGGGTAATGCCATGTTCGATATTATACAGTACTTGCTTCTCGCGGCGTCGGGTGGTTTCATCAATGGTTTTTTGCATGCTTTGCGTAACAATATCCGCGTAAAAAATTACGAGGCCATCTACGTTTCTCGCAGCACGTCCGGCGGTTTGGGTAAGACTTCTTTCGTTGCGTAAAAAACCTTCCTTATCCGCATCTAAAATAGCTACCAGTGATACTTCCGGAAGATCGAGGCCTTCTCGCAAAAGGTTTACGCCAACCAATACGTCAATGTCTCCAAGGCGAAGCTGGCGTAAAATCTCAACGCGATCCAGCGTATGCACTTCGCTGTGTATGTACTTACTTTTTATGTTGATGCGGGCCAGGTATTTGTCCATCTCCTCGGCCATGCGTTTGGTAAGCGTTGTAACCAGTACACGATCACCTTTTGTAACGCGTTTATCTATTTCATCGAGCAAGTCATCTATCTGGTTTACAGAAGGCCGTATTTCAATAGGCGGATCGAGCAAACCGGTTGGCCGAACCACCTGCTCCACTACCACACCACCAGTTTGCTCAAGTTCGTAATCTCCGGGAGTAGCGCTTACATAAACGGTTTGATTTAACAGGCTTTCAAATTCATGAAAATTAAGCGGCCTGTTATCGAGTGCACTTGGCAGGCGAAAGCCAAAGTCAACCAAAATCATTTTCCGACTACGGTCGCCACCATACATGCCACTTACCTGCGGAACGGTCTGGTGACTTTCATCGATAATGCATAAAAAATCTTTGGGGAAATAATCAAGCAGGCAGAAAGGACGTGTGCCCGGCCGGCGCCGGTCGAAAAAACGGGAATAGTTTTCAACGCCATTACAATAACCTAACTCCCGAATCATTTCCAGGTCGTATTCTACCCGCTCCTTCAAGCGCTGTGCTTCTATAAATTTGCCGGTGCCTTTAAAATATTCAACCTGCGCACTGCATTCATCCTGTATTTCAGCCAGCACCTGCTGCATCATATCTTTTGGTGCCAGGTAAAGATTAGCAGGAAAGATGGCTGCATCCTGCACGGCAGCAATTCGCTTGCCACTGCTCAGTTCCAGTGTTTCGATGCTTTCAATTTCATCGCCAAAAAAACTGATGCGGTAACCCCAGTCCACATAGGGCAGGTTGATATCAATGGTATCGCCTTTTACGCGAAATGTACCACGGCCAAATTCGCCCTGGCTACGACTATACGTGGCATTTACCAGCCCATGCAAAAAGCCCTGTCGGCTGAGCACCTGCCCCTGGTGTATGCGTACGATTCCATTTTCAAATTCGGTAGGGTTACCCATACCATAAATGCAACTTACTGAAGCAACAACGATAATATCCCGACGACCGCTGAGTAGTTCGCTGGTAGCCTGCAAACGAAGTTTATCGAGTTCCTCGTTTATGTTCAGGTCTTTTTCAATGTAGGTATCGCTGGTGGGTATGTACGCTTCGGGCTGATAGTAATCGTAGTAGCTTACAAAATAACCTACAGCGTTATCGGGAAAGAATGCCTTGAATTCGCCGTACAGTTGCGCTACCAATGTTTTATTATGTGTAAGCACGAGTGTTGGTCGCTGAACATTCTGGATAACATTGGCCATGGTAAATGTTTTACCACTGCCCGTTACGCCTAGCAATGTCTGGTATTTTTCACCGGAAATAATGCCGTGGGTAAGCTGTTCAATTGCCTGTGGCTGGTCGCCTGCTGGTTGGTATGGACTGTGTATTTTGAATGACATCCTGCAAAAAGTGTATGAGTTTGCAAGATACTAACTGGTGCATGTTTATCGGTTGGATGAGATTATTTGAGGAAATCGATTAACAACTGGTTAACCGAAGGCAATCACTAAAAAAGCAAAGCGACAAAATCTGCCGCTTTGCTTTTTTAAACATCAGCTGAAAAAATTGCTACGCATCTACCATTTCTAATTGGCCGGATAGGCATTAAACGGCAGACTATTTACATACATTTTCTATTTAAGTACAACCAAAGTTTTAAATTGCAGCAACTTACTTACCAGCATCTTTAACCATACACCCGGTAGGCGTTCAATTAAAATTGCCACAGTTCGTTTATTAATGCAATGCTATGATGACCAATCAAAGCCGGCAGTTAGCCGCTATTATGTTTGTTGATATCAAGGGCTTCACCAAAAAAATGGAAGAAGATGAGGCCCAGGCCACCATTATGCGCCAGAAACTTGATAGCGGGCTAAAAGAACATGTTCCATTTCATAAAGGAAGGATAATTAAACAGACGGGTGATGGCGCCCTTTGTTTATTTCACAGCGATATTGAAGCGGTTAACGCTGCTATAAAAGTGCAGCTGTTTATGCGGCAGGACCCCGTTGTTCCGGTGCGCATTGGCATACATTCGGGCGATGTGATGATTGATGAACAGGACATTTATGGCGATGGTGTAAATGTCGCATCAAGGGTCGAATCATTTGCATTTGCAGGTGGCATTTTTATTTCAGGAAAAGTGTATGATGAAATAAAAAATCAGCAGGATATAAAAACACTTTCATTGGGAAAATTTGAATTTACCAATGTTAAAGATCCGGTTGATGTGTACGCCATCACTAATGAAGGCATTGCTGTACCCAATATAAAAAAGATAGAAGGCAAAGGTGTTTCGGCTTATAAAAGACGCAGAAAAAATCAACGGTCTTTTGCGTTGTTAGCTTTGTTGGTGATTATAGTTTGTGGCATTTTGTACGCAACAGTTTTTAAACAGACAGTTGCACCACAAAAAAATACCGTTGCCGTAATGCCTTTTAAAAACATGAGCGACAGCAAAGACAATGATTTTTTTAGTGATGGTATAACTGAAGATATTCTTACCCAGATTTCTAAAATAAATAACTTAAGTGTGTTGTCGCAATCAACTACGATGCAGTTAAAAGATAATAAAAAATCTGTAAAGGAATTGGGTGAAGAACTAAAGGTTGGCTACATATTAGATGGAAGTGTTTTCCGAGATTTGGACAGCATCAAGATAAATACACGGCTAGTAGATGCTACTACTGGAAATAATGTTTGGGCCGAAGGTTATACCAGGGAATATTCAAAAATATTTGAAATACAAAGTGAAATAGCCAGGTATATAGCAAACGTTCTAAAGACCAAACTTTCCAGGGAAGAAAAAGCGAGCATCAATAAAAAACCTACGAGCAATCTTACTGCTTACGAACATTATTTAAAAGGTCGTGAGCATTACTACCATGTGTCGAAGAATGAGAATGCACTTGCAATTGACGAATTTAAAACAGCCATTTCGCTTGATGAAAAATATACACTTGCCTGGGCAGGACTTGCTGATACTTACAGCCAAAAATTCCGGTTTGGCTATCCTGCGAGCTGGCTTGATTCAGGTAAAATAGCCAGCGAAAAGGCCATTGGTTTAGATGAAAAATCTTCGGAAGCTTACAAATCGCTGGCGAATTATTTTTTATATAATGCCGATTATAACCAGGCAAAGCCATTACTCTTAAAAGCTATTTCACTTAATCCTAATAATGCCGCTGCGATAGGTAACCTGGGTTCCTGTTATATGTTATCAGGCCAATTGGATGAGGCACTGAAATGGGAAAAACAATCAGCGGTACTTGAGCCAAAAAAGTTTGTGCCTTTTTATATTGTTGGCTGGATATATCGTTTGCTTGGTGATTACAACAAGTCGGCACAATGGCTGAATAAAGCAATTGAACTACAACCTCATACTGATGCTTACAGAGAATTAGGTTTCACATACATAGGCATGAATAAATACAGGGAAGCAAAGGCTCTTTTACCCCGTTTAATTTCTCTGGATAGCAGTAGTGCTGATAATTTTGAGATTGCAGGACTAATTACACAAATGACGGGTGATAATGTTGCCGCTGCCATTTACTATCAACAGGCTTTGACACTAAAGCCTGATGGAGGTGAAAATCCTGAATTCTATGGTGTTGTTGGCCTGGCACAGGCTGAACTAAAGGCCGGTAGAAAAGTAGATGCTGAAATATTATTATCAAGAGCGGTAGAAGTATTTCCTGATCCTAAAAGACAAGCCTCCAACAATTATGACCGTTATGTATACAATGCTGCGGCATACGCCATAAATGGCAATAAAACGCAGGCTTTGTTTTTTCTTCATAAAGCCATTGATGCGAACTGGATCGACTATCTTTTTGTTGAAAAAAACCCTTGGTTTGATAATATAAAAAACGAAGCTGATTTCAAAAGCATGATGCAAACTTTAAAGGAAAAATCCGTTAAGTTCAAAGCAAGCACAGAAAAATTATAAGATAAAAAAAACGTTACCTGCTGCAACGGTTTTTTTGTTTATCGACAATTTTTAATAAGAGAAATTGTAACTGATACCCATCAATTGTTCCATTTTGCAATAGCATAACTAACACCATGAAATTCAACTTTAACTCCTTCAAGTGGCTTTCCTTTTCTTGCAAACAATACACCTGCCGTAACTGCACTTGCCATGGATGTGCCGGAGATAATTCTGTAGCCGTTGCCAGGCCAGGTGGATAAAATATGCGTTCCCACACTTACAAAATCGACTGGACCTTTTGCATCAGCATTGAAATTTGAATAACGCGAATCAAATAGATTTTCGTTTTTAAGGGTATCAAGCGTGATAGCTGCTGTAGTGTAAATATTAGCGCCGTTTATAAGGCCTGGTAAGTTAAATTTTGCATCACCAGCACTATTCCCTGCACTCATACTAATCATCACTTTTGTAAGTGCAAGATTGGTGATAGCATTAGTCAGCGGAGGAACACTGGTGATAGTATTAGTACTATCAAAATCACCAAGACTCATATTCACTACATCTCCCGCCAAAGAAAATTGGGCCACATAATCGAGACCTTGTATCACGCTGCTCCAGGATCCATTGCCATCTTTATCCAGCACTTTCACTGCAATAATTCTTGCGCCTGCAGCTACTCCTGTAACGCCGATTCCGTTATTTTTTGCTGCTGCAATTCCTGCACAATGAGTACCATGCCCATTATGATCAAATACATCCGTCAATTCGCCAGGAGCAAATGATTTACATAAACCAACTACTACATTCAAGTCAGCATGTGCTGTGTCTATACCAGTATCAAGAAACCAAATGGCATTACTGTCAGCTTCACTTTTCTGTGCGCCTCCCGCTTTTTTAACTGCGGCGGTTTCTCTTGTAACCGGGTCAAGTTCGTATTGTTTAAAAATTGGATCATCTTGTGTCAACCTTGTTGTTTCCTGGAAAATTGGTGTTGCTTCTGCTGAATTATCCGCTTGAAAAATGGGAGTTGCCTGAAAGATGGGCGTTGCCTGGAAAATTGGAGTGGCCTGAGATGTTAATGATTGGAAAATAGGTGTTGCCTGTATTTGCGGATCAATAAAGGTGATACTATAATCTTCAAATACGCCTTTTACGTTAGCGTTTCTTTTAAGTTTAGCCAATTTTACCTTGTCAATATTCGAAACCCGGAAACCAACCAAAACGTCAGTAAAAATTTTTATAGCGGTATCGCCAATCGCACCATTTGAGAAGGCCAAAACCTTTCTGCGGAGATCGAATCTTTTGCGGGCATTTGCTGTTTGCTTATTGATCCTGTTAGTCAGCCTTCCTGGTAAAGTTGAAGTAATTAGGGGCGTGTCTTTCAGAATAACAATATACTGGCCGGGAATCTTTCTTTTTCCACTGGGCTGTCCTTGTGAAATAGCTGAAAAACTTATAGTAGCAACTGTAAATAACAAACAAAAAAACTTTATCATGATTCTTTGGATTTATGCTGTAACAATAAAACATTAATAAAAGTGATACCCTTGGTTTTTTTGGAAAAAATGCTGTTTCACCTAAACGGCGCTTAGACAATTAGTCATCCAAAATAATTTTTTTATTGCACATGAAATAAAATAATTGTTTTTACAAGTATATGTTACTCCGATGAAAACCTGCTTGATAGGAGAATTGGGAAATGCCTGCTCCATCATTAGGCCCTATTATTTTAGTCACCTGCCAGGCAATTAAAATAATACTGTTTTCACGAAACGACCAACCGCTTTTATGATCAACTCTTTGTTTGTTTTTCAATCCAGCGCAGGCAATCAGCGGTTACTTCATTGCGGTTAATATCGTTTAGCATTTCATGGCGGCCATCTTTGTAAAGCTTGTATTCAATGTTATTTATCCCGGCGGCTTCCCAGTTTTTTATGAGGGTCATAAAACCCCTACCCTGCATACCCACGGGGTCTCTATCGCCGGCAAAAGCATACACCGGCAAGTCTTTGCGAATCTGCGAAATATTCGCTGTTGCAAAAGTTTCTTGTATAGAAACAAACAGGTGGTAAACTAACCGCACACTGCAAATAAAACCGCAAAACAGATCGCCAACATAAGCATCTACTTCTGCTTCATCGCGGCTAAGCCAGTCAAATTTTGTACGGTATGGCTTAAATGCTTTATTAAATTTTCCGAAAGTAAGCGAATTAATTAACTGGCTTTTAAAA
>JBKJNG010000047.1:0-4112 GCA_046596065.1 Phnomibacter sp.
TTGTTTTTTTCTATCATTCAGCCATGGTAACGCTGCGCAGCCTTGCACCCTATTTTAGTTGTGCATACCTGGTAGTAATGATGTTGCTTAGCATAAGGCTGGCCAATGGTTTTAACGAAGTAAAAAAATTAAAAACAGATGGTTTAAGTAAGGCCTCTGTTGACTGGCGAATGTTTGTAAAAGAACACGCCGCAATACTCGGGATTAAAAAACCAGTGGTACTATACATAAGTAATATCGCATCGAGCCCGCTTACTATAGGCTTTTGGAAGCCGTTCATTTTAATTCCATTAGCAAGCATCAACCAGCTTACACCACAACAACTGGAAGCGGTTTTACTGCATGAACTTGCTCATATCCGCCGCAACGATTACCTTTTAAACATCGTTCTGCAATTAACGGAGATCACACTTTTCTTCAATCCGTTTATGCGATTGCTTTTGAAGCAGGCAAGGCTGGAAAGAGAAAATTGTTGCGATGATTATGTATTGCAATTTCAATACAATGCTACCGACTATTCCAGGGCACTACTTGCCATTGAACAACACAGCGTTGAAAGTATTCTTGCATTAGGCACAAATAATCAAAATGAATTTCAGTTACTGAACCGTATTAAGAGAATGCTTGCACCCGAAAGAAGGGCATTTAACTACAAACAGCAACTGGGCTTGTTATTTATCATTACCATTTTAGGTCTTGGCTTTACCGTTATATCTCCCAAACAGCAAACAGAAAAAGCAACAACAAATAAATCCATAGAAATCGAAGAAAAGAAGATGGAAATTTCTGTAACTGAAACGGCTTTACCACCAGCTATAGATCTAATAAAAAAACTTGAAGACATTCAGCAGCAATTCAGTAACAATATTGCCCCTGCCATTGCTAAGGTTAAAATAAAAAATATCGAAGCCGCTATTGCCAAAGCAACGGATAAATTAAACGGGCAAATACAGCCCAACATAAGTAAAATTGAGGCAAAAGCACTAGAACTTGAAATGTTCGCAAAAGATGTAAATTTTAATAGGCAGGCACTGGCAATGACCGCATTGAAATTGAAGGAACCGAGCAATGCAGTTTGGTCAAAAATTATAATACCAGCCATTGATGAGGCTGTAAAAATGTATGCTTTTTCCGAAGTTTTTGGCAAAGAAAAATGGATTATTCCTTTTGCGCCCGAAGCACCCGTAGACCCACCCGCAGCACCACAAATTAAAAGGGATATATCAATGGAACGGCTCGTGCGTACACAACAACGGGAAATGGGACAATTGCAGGAAAAATTGAATGCAGAACAAAAAAAGCAGGTACGCGAAATTGAAATAGAAGATCTTATTGCTGATAGCATACAGGTATTATTTACCATGCCGGCCAAACCCGACGGCGCTGACTATACCGCAGCTATTGCAAGATCAAGAAAACAAGCTGCCATTGCTCCTTTCAGGCAAAGGGCGACTACCAATAATACTTACTTTCCTACAGCTAAAGGGAACTTTCAATTTAGTTACTCCAATGACAATTCAAATATTGACGAAGAAGATGATGCCGATAATGATGATACAAAAAAGCTTTATGGCATTGACGAAAATAAAACCCGTGCAGTAAATAATTGTGAATGTCCGGTCAATAAAAAAACACAGATTAAAACAGTTACCGTTTTTAATGGCAAAGCTTTCTCAGATAAAATTAAAAAAGTTTGGGCCGATGCACAACAAAATATTAATAAAGACTGGGCAGAAGAAATAAAGGAAGAAGCGCTTCGTGAAATTGAAAAAGAATTAAAAAATATTGAGCACTCGGAAATTAAAACCCACGTTACTACAAAATCTGGCAGCAACAATAAAACCATTACCATTGAAGCTGAAGCAATGTAAGATGTGATTTAAAAGAATACATTTAAATTTTCAATCGTTTTAGAATACGATATTTTGTAGTTGCATACAGAATGAAAACAAACAGAATTACAACAACTGCATAACCGAATTGAGTAGGTGAATCTTTTTTCCAAACCATAATTACACCTGCCGTAATAAGCAATTGAATAAACATGTAAATACCGCTTACCAATAGTTGCGGCATTTTTTTTTCGTTGGAAAGATATTGAAACAAATGTTGGCGGTGCGCATCCAAAATCGTTTCCCTTTTAAACATTCTCTGTAAAATAGTAATTACAACATCTGCCGCATAAACTGTAAAAAATAATAAAAAGATCGGGTTGCCCGATACAACAATACAGCTCACTGTAAAAAACATCAGGATATATGCCATGCTGATACTACCCACATCTCCGGCAAAGCAGCGGGCGGCTTTTCTCACATTAAAAAACGCAAAAACCAAGTTGCTTAGCCCTACACAAACCAACAACATTTCATCAAAAGCATGCAGATCTCTGTTAATAAAGAAAAGGCCAGCCAAAACAACAAATGAATATAAAGACGTCATACCATTTATGCCATCCATAAAATTGAAAGCATTCAACATAGCAACTATAAGAAGCATTGCCATTGCACAAATTAAAAACGGGCTTATTGGAAAGGTTGCTTCTACCAGCAACAGGATAGTTGCGAGCAGTTGTATGGCAATTCGTATACGCCTTCGCTGATGTTTTATATCATCGGCAAAACTTACAATGGTTAATGCAAGTAAGCCTGTTGCAAAAAAAGGAAAGCGCCATCCGAAAACAAGAAAGTAAATAAAAACACTGACAGAAAAAATAATACCTCCTCCCCTTAGTGTTGTAACTGCATGGCTGCTTCTGTTGTTAGGGGTGTCTGTGATATTAAAGTGACCGGCAACCTTAAAGTAAAATAATTCGAGGGTAAAAAGTATCAATAATATACCTGCGATAAGCATGGCATTAGTTTATGGTGAAATGATCCAGCACCGGCTTTGGATTCCATCCAAATGCTTTTCGTGCTTTACGATCATCAAAGGTAAGGGAGGCTGTTATTTTATGCAGTTTATGCATATTAAATGGTGACTTGCCACCCAATAAACTACCAGCATAAGCCATCAACAAAGCGAGGCCGTAAGCTATATTCTTCGGGGAACGTTTACCACATTGCTTTGCAATTACAGCCGCCAATTCTGCAAAAGTTGGATGATAACCGTCGCTGAGATTATAAGTTCCTCCTATAGCGGCAACAACCGGCATACATGCAGCTACATCCTCAGCCCGAACCAGAGATTTTCGGGCATCTCCTTTTCCAATATTAAAATACCGGCCCTGTTTAATAGCGCTTATCAAAGCACCAAGATTGCCAGGTGGATTTGCACTTGCAATTAATGGCAAACGAAGTATCGTTAATATTACCGAATGTCGTTTACACCATTCGGTTAAAAATAATTCAGCATTGATTTTGCTTTTTGCATAAGGGCTCTTTCCATTAAGTGCAGTTTCTTCATCTATAGCTTCCCCGATTTCCAGGCCATATACAGCAACCGTACTTATAAAAACAACCTGCTCCGGATATAACCCTGACCGATCAAATGCTTCACACAAATGCTGCGTTCCTATTTCATTTACATTGAAAAAATCTGCAGCATCTTTTTCAGATGTTGGGAACGAGTGCGCTTTTGCAGCGGCATGAATTACAAGATCGTATCGCACACCAATGGAAGGAATTTCGGCAGACAAATCAACAACGTAATCAGCTGTGTTTGCTCTGCCTAAAGTATCAATTTTATATATTGATTGAAGCTGTTGAAAAATATGTTTTCCTAAAAAACCAGAAGCACCGGTTAACAATAAGGTTTGCATAGCCAGGTATTATTTTGGTTGAATGGCCCGGATAAACCGGGCTGGATTTCCTACATAAATTCCGGGCCTGTCAATATTTTTTGTTACAACAGATCCTGCACCGATTACAACATTATCACAAATTGAAACGGGCAGTATAGTGGCATTGCTTCCAATATTTACGTAACTGCCAATAACGGTAGGTTTCCATTTAGTTTTATCGTTTGCAGCAGGTTTGCCATCCGCAAACAAATCGTTTATAAACATAACGCCATGGCCAATAAAACAATGATGGCCAATGCTTACCAATTCACAAATAAAACTGTGACTTTGAATACGGCAATTATTACCTACTTCAACCGCTTTTTGTATTTCG
>JBKJNG010000073.1:0-10091 GCA_046596065.1 Phnomibacter sp.
GGAAATAATTTGTTCGGCGATTGCTTTCAGATCGGTTGGTTCTGCAATGGTATTTTGATCGAAAGCATTTACCTGCACCATATATCTTGGCTCGGAATATTCTCTTGAATAAACAGGTGCACCGCCGCCTAATACCAATAATTCTGCAGGAAGTTCGGCTTCCAGTTCCCCATGCATATAAAATTTAAGCAGGCCATCACCAGTTACTTCGCCGATATTGGAACAGGGCAGGTCCCATTTTTCAAACACATCGAGCACGGCTTGTTCTTTTCCCTTTTCAACTACCATCAGCATGCGCTCCTGGCTCTCGCTTAAAAGCAATTCCCAGGTTTTCATGTTCTGTTGACGGGTGGGAACTTTATCAAGATCAATGCGCATGCCCGATTGTCCTTTGGCACTCATTTCCGCCGTGGAGCAAATAATGCCCGCAGCGCCCATATCCTGCATCCCAACAACAGCCCCGGTTTTTATTACTTCAAGACAAGCTTCCAGTAATTTCTTCTCCTGGAACGGATCACCCACCTGAACGGCCGGAAGATCTTCTGCACTGTCAGCGGTAATATCTGCAGACGCAAACGATGCACCGCCGATGCCATCTTTACCCGTGGCACTACCAACGAAAAACACTGGATTTCCAATTCCTTCCGCAGTAGCGCTCACCGTTTCGCCTGCTTTTACAATACCCACACTCATAGCATTTACCAGCGGGTTTGTATGATATTTCTCTTCAAAATATATTTCACCGCCAACCGTGGGAACACCAAAGCAATTGCCATAATGACCAATGCCATGCACAATGCCGGTTAATAAATGCTGTGTTTTTGCTTCCTTAAGATTGCCGAAGCGAAGGGAATTTAAAGCCGCAATAGGGCGGGCTCCCATTGTAAAAATATCGCGGTGAATGCCACCTACTCCAGTTGCCGCACCCTGGAAAGGCTCAATGGCGCTTGGGTGATTATGACTTTCTATTTTAAAAACAACGCCGTAATTATCACCAATATCCATCAATCCCGCGTTTTCTTCACCCGCTTTCACCAGCATTTTAGCGCCTTCACGTGGAAGCGTTTTCAGCCATTTAATAGAGTTTTTGTAACTGCAATGTTCGCTCCACATAGCGCTAAAAGAACAGAGCTCATTAAAATTCGGAACGCGGCCCAGCTTCTCCTTTATCAATTCAAATTCTTCCCCGGTAATGCGAAGCTTTGCAGCGGTGGTGGCGGTTATTTCCATGGCCGCAAATGTAAATGTCTGGACCGGTATTTAAAGGAGGAGCTTTTAGTGAGGCGGTGATTTTCTCTTTATTTTAAATTTGAAAGAAAGCCTTGTCTACACAAGCAGTTTTTTTAAATAATCATCCGAAAAATCAATTTTTATTTCTACCCACATTGGCAAGTGATCGCTCAACTGGAAAGTTTTCCAGTAAGAATTATAATAGAGTGAAGGATTTTTTCGTGGTTTACCATCGTCTGTTGTAAGATAAGCCTGGCCCATGGCCGATGCATAAATGGCCTCATCTTCTTTTCTTAAAATGGTTTTATAATAATTAAAAACGCCGGCCTTACCGGTAAATTCAAATTTATTTTCCCGGTCATGAAATGCCACCTGGTCGTAAAATTTACTTTGAATAGCATTGGATGGAAGGTTTTGTAGTTGAATGGGCACTTCAAAACCAGCATCGGTAATGGCTTTAAAAGTTATATCGGCCGGGCTGTAAATATTAAAATCGCCCAGGAGTATAATATTGCGGCTCCATTCTATTTTACCCTTCGCCCGGTTTGCCAATGCCTGCGCAAGCTGCCTGATTTCTTTTTCACGTTTTGGATTATTGGCTTCATCATCTCCATATAAAATATGAACAGTAGACAAAATAAAATTGGTGTAGCCAGCAGAAAATCCACACATAAAGGGCGTGCGTACCAACTGCTCTGAAGGTTTGTAGATTATTTGGCCGCTTACCGGATCTTTTTCTTCCAATGGGGGCAATACCATCTCACCAGCCAGGCCTGCAAATTTTATTTTGCGGCTATCAAACAAAAAAGCCAGCCGCTCGCCATTGCCCGATTTTCCTTCTGTAACATCTGTAACAAGGTATTTCCAATCGTTTCCCAATATCGCCATCAACCGGTTTAACCCTTTTAAATCTTCAGCTACTTCCTGCACGGCCACCAGATCAAAGCTTCCAATTATTTCTGCTATGTAATAAAGCATTTCATCCGACCGGTCGCCGTAAGATGGCTTATCAAACTCCCGGATATTCCAGGTTGCCAGCAGCATGGTAGCGTCCTGGCATTTTACAGGTATTTCAGTATTTAACTGTTGGCGAAGCAACAGCAGGTTTTCAACGGTACTTCTCGCTTCGGGTGTTTTGGCAGAAAGATTAGAATAGACAGGCATGGGTTGATTTGTATTGGCTGAAAATTACTTCCATAAATTTCAAAGAATGCATAAGTAGCCATGAAACGGCAAAAAATACCTGTAGCAAAACACAGTAAATACTGATGCAATAAAGAACCGTCAACCTGCCATTCACTTGAATACCTTTATTTTCACGCCAGGTATTTTTAAGCATTTCTATAAGCATGAAAAACAGGCTCACCTATTATATACTTGGCGCTATGCTGGCAGGCATTATTACAGGGATACTTGTAAACAAAGGCACCAGCCCGGAATTCGTTAGCTCCTTTGCCACCAATATTAAACTGCTTGCTACCATTTTTATAAGGCTGGTACAAATGATAATTGCGCCGCTTGTATTTAGTACACTGGTGGTTGGCATTGCAAAACTGGGCGACCTTAAAGCTGTGGGCCGGGTAGGTGGCAAGGCATTATTGTGGTTTATTACCGCATCGTTTTGCTCATTGCTTATTGGGTTATTTTTTGTGAACCTTTTTAAACCAGGGGTAGGCATGGGTCTTACTGGCGCCGATGTTGCCTCCGTTGAAGACCTGGTTGGAAAGACAAAAGTTTTTTCCGTTCAAAACTTTGTAGAACACGTAATACCCAAAAGTATTATCGAAGCCATGGCGAACAACGAAATATTACAGATTGTAATTTTCTCTATCTTCTTCGGCGTAGCTACAGCAGCCTTAGGTGAAAAAGCAAAACCATTAATTAAAGCGCTTGACACCATTAGCCATGTTGTTTTAAAAATGGTAAACTATGTAATGGCCTTTGCACCGATAGGGGTTTTTGGGGCCATAGCTGCTGTTTTCGCCACGCAACCTTTAGAAAAACTATTGGTGGTTTATGCAAGGTACTTTGGCTCTTTTTTAGTAGGCATTGCAGCCTTATGGTTGTTGCTAATGCTGGCAGGGATAGTTTTTTTAGGATGGAAACGATTGAAGCTACTGGTAACTCGCATTGAAACACCATTGATGATTGCTTTTAGTACCACAAGCAGTGAAGCGGTATTTCCTAAATTAACGGAAGAACTGGAACGCTTTGGTTGTAAGGATAAGATTGTTGCATTCATTCTTCCTTTAGGCTATTCTTTTAACCTCGATGGCAGCATGATGTATATGACTTTTGCCAGTTTGTTTATTGCGCAGGCCTATGGCATTCATTTGGACATTGGCACGCAATTAACCATGCTGATTGTGCTAATGCTTACCAGTAAAGGGATAGCAGGTGTGCCCAGGGCCAGCCTTGTTGTAGTTGCCGCTACCTGTGGCATGTTTAAAATACCAGTTGAAGGTATTGCGCTGATATTACCGATAGACCATTTTTGCGATATGTTTCGCTCGGCAACAAATGTGGTGGGTAATGCGCTTGCCACAACGGTGGTAAGCAAATGGGAGGGCGATTTGGAAGAAGTGGAAATAGTTTAAATTTGAAAAAAGATTTTATGCAATTTGGGAGAATATGGAAAAAAGATGGCGTGTGCATGGGCAAACCGATTATAAAAGGTACCCGCATCAAGGTCGAATTTATATTGGAGAAATTAGAGGGCGGCGCTTCAATAAGTGACCTCTTATTAGATTATCCGCACCTGACACGTGAAGATATCCTTGAATGCCTTCGCTATGCCCGTGCGCTTGTGCAAAACGAAAAGGTAGAACTTACTGAAGCATGAATTTGCTAATAGACGAAAGTCTCAATTTTCGCTTATTAAATGCCTGCCAAAGTGCAGGCATTTCTTTCATCTGTGTTAAAGATTTCATGCGTGGCGCACCCGATATCGAAATCATTAACTACTCTTTTACAAATGAATCTATAATTGTTACAGAGGATAAAGATTTTGGCGAATTGATATTTAAACAAAATCTTCGTCCATACGGAGTTGTTTTTTTACGTTATTCGCCTTCTGAAACAGCGGATGTTAGCATAGCGCTTTTTAAGTGTCTCACGGAACAATTGTCAAATTTGCCAGGAAATTTTATTGCTATAACACCACACAATACAAGGATTAACTCTTTATGACCATACTACAAATATTGCTTGAATCTTTTCAATGGACACAACTGCTGCAACCACAATTTTATATTGAGCATGGTGGTTTGTGGCTTTTACTATTTGTGGTATTTGCAGAAACGGGTTTGTTTGCCGGTTTCTTTTTTCCGGGCGATAGCCTTTTGTTTGTAGCTGGTATTTATGCCCATGAAATGGATGTAGATGGTGTGGCGGCACCCGGTTTAGCACACCAGTTTCTCAAGCTGTTAGGAATGGGTGGCTTCCAAAATGAATGGGTAGATCTTTTTGTGTTGATTGGCCTTATTTCATTAGCTGGTATTGCGGGTAACATTGTGGGTTACTGGACCGGGCGCAAAATTGGCCCCGCCATGTACGACTGGAAAGATGGCATTTTCTTTAAGCAACGTTTTCTCAGGCAGGCACATGATTTTTTTGAAAAGCATGGTGGCGGCGCCATCATAGTTGGACGCTTTATGCCAATGATCAGAACTTTCGCTCCCATTGTTGCGGGCATTGTAAAAATGGATAGAAAGAAGTTCGGCTTCTTTAATGTGGTGGGTTGTATCGCATGGGTAATCACTATGATTTTTGCGGGGCATTTTCTGCAGAAATGGATCTTCTCAGCTTTTAATTTCGACTTGAAACAACACCTCGAAATAATAGTGCTGGCAATTGTGCTCGTTACAACGGCACCTGTAATTATCCAGCTAATAAGAGGGAAAAAGAAGCAACCAGCCAATACCGATCAAACCATATAAATGAAACTGCCTGCCAAAAAACAACCCGGCTTATTTTCCATTCCCGTAATAGTAGCCGCACTTGGTTATTTTGTTGACATATACGATTTGCTGCTGTTTGGCATTATACGCCAACCCAGTTTAAGCAGCATTGGACTAACACCTGATGAGGTAGACAGCAAGGGCCTGCTCATCATCAACATCCAGATGATCGGTTTATTAATTGGCGGCATCATCAGCGGTATAATTGGTGATAAGAAGGGCAGGTTAAGCGTTTTATTTGGATCAATCCTGCTTTATTCCCTCGCAAACATTGCCAATGGCTTTGTGCAAACGGTGGAGCAATATGCCATTTGCCGTTTTATTGCAGGCCTTGGCCTGGCCGGCGAATTAGGGGTAGGTATTACCCTGGTAAGCGAAATCTTGCCAAAAGAAAAAAGAGGTATTGCCACTTCCATGGTGGCGGGTATTGGCTTAAGCGGCGCTGTACTGGCATTTATATTAAAACAAAACTTCGACTGGCGTACCTGCTATTTTATTGGAGGGGGTATGGGCCTGCTTTTACTGGTTACCCGTATCGGGGTTTTCGAATCGGGCATGTTTCATTCAGTAAAAAAAGAAAATGTGCAGCGGGGAAATTTCCTGATGCTTTTCAACAACAAGGAGCGATTTAACCGCTATTTAAAAAGCATTTTGATAGGCTTGCCTAACTGGTTTGTAATTGGCATACTTATAACCTTCAGTAATAAATTTGCAAAGGAATTTGGCATTACCGAAAAAATTGACACTGGTAAAAGTATCATGTATGCATACGCAGCAATTTCGATTGGTGATGTGCTGATCGGATTTTTAAGCCAGGCGCTTAAAAGCAGGAAAAAAGCTTTGTATATTTTTTATGCCATCACCGCTTTAGGCATTTACCTGTACTTCTTTCATCTATATGGGGCCAGTGATCAAAGCCTGTACCTCGTTTGCGGCTTGCTGGGCTTTGGCACCGGCTTTTGGGCAATTTTTGTAACCATGGGTGCCGAACAATTTGGTACCAACCTTCGGGCAACAGCTGCCACCACCATACCTAATATGGTGCGGGGTTCTTTAACGGTAATCACATTGTTATTTACCTCACTTCAAACTATTACCACTTATACCACGGCGGGTTTAATAACCGGTATTATAGTAATGGTGATTGGAATTACCGCTGTTTACTTTAGCAGGGAAACCTTTGGTAAAGATTTAAACTATCTCGAAACAAATGATCTGCTGCCATAGCATGGCAGCCTTAGCAACATGAAATTTCTCATCATTCGTTTTTCTTCTATCGGCGATATCATTTTAACCACTCCGGTAATCCGCTGCCTAAAAAAACAGGTACCCGATGCAGAGGTGCACATGGTAACCAGGCACACTTACAGCAGCATACTGGAAGCCAATCCTTATATCGATAAGCTACATGTACTTACAGATAGTCTTGAGGAAACCATTGAAGTTTTGAAAGGGGAAGCCTTCGATTATATTATTGACCTGCACCATAACATTCGCACTTTAAAAGTTAAACGGGCATTGGGAGTAAAAAGTTTTTCGTTCAATAAATTGAATATTCAGAAATGGGTATACACAAATTTCAAAGTAAACATGTTACCGCCGGTTCATATAGTTGAAAGAAGCCTTGACACGGTAAAAAGTTTTGGGGTAAAAAATGATGGCGAAGGATTGGATTATTTTATTCCTGTAAAAGACACCATTGAATTGACCGATTTACCACTACCACACCGTGTTGCATATGTTGGTGTAGTAATCGGCGCTGCCTTAAGTACAAAAAAACTACCACTGAATAAGTTACAGGAATTATGCCGCCAGCTTGATTTTCCTATCGTGCTGTTGGGAGGGCCGGAGGATAAGATAAATGGGGATGCTATTGCTACGCTCGATCCGGAAAAAATATACAATGCCTGTGGTAAGTTTAATATAAATGAAAGCGCAGGCCTGGTCAAAAAAGCCAAACTTATTATCACACACGATACCGGGTTAATGCATGTAGCTGCTGCTTTTAGAAAACCCATTATAAGCATTTGGGGCAATACTGTTCCTGCATTTGGCATGGAGCCTTACTACGGAAATTATAATATCCTGAATCTGAAATTTGAAGTAAATGGCCTCTCCTGCAGACCTTGTTCCAAGATTGGTTACAAGAAATGCCCCCGTGGCCATTTTAAATGTATGGTGCGGCACGACATGATTAACATCGCTTTGCAAGCTTCCAAAATCTTTAAGGGTTAGTGCCTGCGCCGTTTACCGATTTTACTTATTTATTGATTACCATCTAAAAAAAACGATGAAATCTCCCTGTTTTTCTAATTTCATCTTCAATAAAGGATTATTTTTTAATTAATTTTCAAAGTGTATATTTTACACCTTACCTTTGCATCATAATTAAAGTTTCACATGAAAAAAATGATATTATCCGTCACTTTCCTGCTAGCGCTGGCAAGTGTTACAGATGCAGCGGATAAAAAACTTACTGCGTTAAATAATACTTTTGAGAACAAAGCTGGATACGCTGCGAATAGTGCTTCTATTGCAGAAACAAATTATGCAGCTGTGCTGGAAGAAAATACAAAGCTCAGAATCCAGGCTTCAGAATTATCTTATAAAATAGATGATTTATCAAGTAAACTCGACTACACGCAAATGATGCACGTAACAATCAGCAACCTGAGAGATGTTGCATTGGTTAACAGTTTAGATGATGCAAAAAACCAACTTGACTATGCCCGCATGATGAATGCAACCCTGGTTAACCTGGCTATTGTTTCAGCTAAAATGTAACAGTAATTTTGTATATTACATTTGTGTAAAGGCTCCTTTAAGGAGCCTTTGTTGTGTAAAAGATTAATAGACATATTCATCAGTTAAATTATTTGTTTTCAGCATTAAAACTTCGCCGCAGATTTAAGAGCAATAACTGTTCATCACGCATTTTATACCGGTAATCAGCCAAAACAAACCATTTATACAACAATGCTTTTCAGCGAAAAAACCGCACACTATTTTTACATCATCAAACACAAACAAACACACACAAAATGAAAAAGTTAATCACATCCATCGCAACCATGCTATTATTTGCAGGCATTTCTAATGCAGCTGAAACAAAAGAAAACAGCACATTTAAATCAGCTCAAAGCACATTGGCACCTGCTGCCGAATCAAGTTTAGTGTCTGCTAAAAGTCTTACACAGGTAATTGAAGAAAATACCGAATTAAGACTCAAGTTAGAGGAAATGACAAATGAGAATGAAAACCTCAGCAGCAAGCTTGATTACTCAAAAATGATGCATTCAACCATCGGCAACCTTCAGCAGGAAGTAATGAATGATCAGCAGGAAAACACAAAAAGCCAGCTTGACTATGCCCGCATGATGAATGCAACACTTATAAACCTGAATACCTTACTGGTAAGCGGTAAATAAAAGAAGTTTGTAAGGCAGCGAAAAAAATCTACGGATGAGTGGCCCTCATCCGTTTTGGTTTTTACATGCACCCATCACTTCTTCGCAAAACGGCTCCATTGCGCCAGATGATATAATAAAAAAACGCCGCCCATTTAAGTTGCGGCGCTTTTTATATAATCGATTTTCTTACAGTGTTTTCAATACATCGTTCATGCTGCGCACCGCTTCGGCACTTTTATTAAAGGCCGCTTGTTCAGTTTCGTTTAAACCAAAATCAAGAATTTTTTCCCAGCCATTTTTACCAATTACAACCGGTACGCCAAGGCAAATATCACTTTGACCATATTCACCTTCCAGCGCTACGCAGCAGGTAAACAATTTCTTTTCATCACGCAAAATACTTTCTACTAAAGCAGCTCCGGCAGCACCGGGTGCGTACCATGCGCTGGTACCAATTAATTTGGTAAGCGTAGCACCACCAACCATGGTATCAGCTACAACTTTCTCCTGTTGTTCGGCACTCAAAAAGTTAGTTACCGGAATGCTGTTCCAGGTAGCAAGCCTTATTAATGGTATCATGGTAGTATCGCCATGGCCGCCAACAACAACAGCGTTCAGGTCGCCGGGGCTGCAACCAAGATGCTGGCTAAGCTGGTATTTAAACCTTGCACTATCCAGCGTACCGCCCATACCAATAATACGGTTTTTGGGGAGGCCCGTGCTTTGCAGCGCCAGGTAAGTCATAGTATCCATCGGGTTACTAATAACAATTATTATAGCGTTTGGAGAATGTTCCAATATGTTTTCAGCTACTCCTTTTACAATGCCCGCATTTACGCCAATCAGTTCTTCGCGGGTCATACCTGGTTTACGTGGTAAGCCGCTTGTAATAACCACAACATCACTGTTAGCAGTTTTCCTATAATCGTTGGTGCTGCCGCTAATTTTTGTATCAAAGCCAAGTAATGCAGCAGTCTGCATCATATCCTGGGCTTTGCCTTCAGCAACACCTTCTTTAATATCAAGTAACACTAATTCTTCAGCCAGTTCTTTCGGGCAATGTTATCGGCACAGGTAGCGCCAACGGCACCAGCACCTACTACAGTAACTTTCATAATAGAAACAATTTTATTGTAATGAAAAAATTCGTCGCAAAGGTAGGTGCCACAAGGCTTGTGGCTAAAGCTAAAACAGGATATTTTATATGATTATAATTAGTGTTTTTATGGGAGCCCGGCTGTTGAATTACTATGAAACTGTGGTCCCGCTATTGGCAGTAGCACCGCTAAGGCGGTGGCTACTTGCCGCTATCGGGGCTATAAGCCGGGCCGTATATCCACGGTTGAACACTTTACAGCGACATAGCTGCATTTGACCGAAATTTTCCAGTTTAATAGCAAGCCCTATTGTTGTTTACGTAGTTTCAAATAGTTTTTTTTAAAACCCATGTATGGCAATTGAAAATTATGCTCGTAAAAGTAAACATGCCATA
>JBKJNG010000093.1:0-11164 GCA_046596065.1 Phnomibacter sp.
AATCGCGTCATTGACATACGCCGAAGCACTATCGAACTTTCCCAGGTTATTGTAGGTAGAAGCAATATTGGAATATAATACACCATACTGCAGGTATAATTGCTTGTTATTGCTTACGTGTAAAGATTTTTGAAAGAAACACATTGCCTGCTCGTATTGCTGCATTTCCATATGCACCCATCCAAGCATCGAAAACGTTTTAATTTGAGTAAGGCTATCCCTTTCTTTTTCACTTTTTGTCAATAATTCATACAATTCTGAAATCGCTTCCCTATAACGGTTGGTTCGAATTAAAACATTGGCTTTTAATTGCCGGTAATCCGCATCCAGAAACCAAAATTTACCCTTTTGTTCGTTGAGCCAGTTAAGTGCAGAGGTACAATTTCCCAGCACCATATCGTAGGCCCCTTCTTTTACCAAACTGGTTTGTATGTAATATTTAGCCTGCCATTGGGCACTTTCATTGTTAAGCCTTGTGGCCAGCTTTTCGCCGGTAGTTGCCCATTTACTTACCGTAGCAATTGGCAGGTTGCGCCATTGGTCGCAAAAAGTAAAAATGGCCAACATGCTATCCCCCGGATTTGTAGCCAGGTTAATTGCTTGCTTTAATTTTTCAATTACGGGTGTTTGGCCATTGGCACGGCATGCCAATGCAAGGCAAACTATAAGAATAGTGGACTTAGAAAACAGAATTTTCAAAGGAGGAAGCGGTTATGACGCTAATATAAAAATGAAAAATGACTATTCCCTATAAATAGTGCAAATGAACTATTGTAAGCTGCAGATAAGTTAATGAGTTTTATGAACCTCATCAAAGTTCAAAATTCTGTTTTATGAAAAAGTTCCTTACCATCATGTTGGTCCTGCAATTTGTTGCTCACACACTTTCTTCTCAAACCTGGACGGGAGGTACAAGTACGGCCTGGAATAATTCCGGTAACTGGAACCCTGCTACCGTGCCTACAGCGGCAAGCAATGTAACAATTCCCGCCTCTGTAGCCAGCAGTCGATGGCCGGTGTTAAGCAGTGATATCACTGTAAACACACTTAATACAAATCCGGGCTGCCAGTTGAATGTGAATGGATTTAAAATTAATATCGTAACCACCAATACGTACAATTACATGATCGGTGGAACTATTAACAACACCAATGCAGCAACAGATATAGAAATTAACTGGAACAATGGTGGTGGCGGGTATGTAGCATATGTGCGCAGTATGATATTTAACGACAATGTTGTTTTTAACCTTACCGGCAGCAACCAGTTTTATGAGTCAGATGATGGCACTGGCAACATTTTTAATGGTAATGCCACATTTAATATAAGCAATGGGCTACCAGTTTATATTAGTCAAAATGGATTAACTCAATTTAAGGGCAATCTTTCAGTTGTGAGAATTGTAGCCGGCAGCACCCGGCTGTTTGCAACTGGCGGCAGTGTAGCCGGTAATTTCAGTTTTTTAAATAATACCGCCGGTGACCTTGGCATTGGCATTACAACCTACAAAACCGCCATTGGGGGAAAGGTTGATATAACAGCAAATTATACTACTCCTAATAATTTTCAGCTATACCGCCTTATTAATCAAACCGCTGGCGGTGTTATTGCGGTGCAAAATTCAAAAGCTATGGATGTGCAATCCGATACGCTGAAACTTGTATCGTGTAGTATCACAGGATACACAGGAAGTGCGTATGCCTATTTGATTAATAATTCTATTACTGCCAACGTAACTATTGCTGATGATCTTTCTTATCAGGGAGGGTATGTTAGCTACCTGAGAGGAAATATTATAACGGGCACTTGCACCATAACTAACAAAGGGACAAACCAATTGTTTGACGCTGATCAGCCAAATAGCGGAAATACTTATAATGGCAATGCATTTTTTAATGCACAGGGTAGTGGTCCAATTTATTTAAGTCATGGCGCTGTTTCATTGCACAATGGTAACCTTACCATAAACCGAACTGCCGACGGACCAACCCAGGCGTTTGCGGCCGGGGGCAATGTAAAAGGCAATCTTTCTTATACAAACCTGGTAAATGGCAGCTCTATTTTTGGCAACGGTACCACCCCATCTATTGTAACCGGTACTTTAAATATTGCTGTAAAAAATACTTCGCCAGCCGGTTTTACCATGTACCGATTAACGAATAAAACCAATGGTGGCAGCCTGAGTTTAGAAGGTACGAGGGCTTTTGATTTTAGAAATGACACCTTATTGCTTGCTGGTTTTTCCTGTTTAAAATATACCGGTAGCGCCTACGCTTACCTCTTTAGCAATTCCATTACTGCTGCCATAAATGTAGCCGATGATGCATCATATTCAGGGGGCTATAATTTCGACCTGAGAAGTAATGTATTTACGGGTAACGCAAGTTTTACCCATAATGGAACAAATAATATTTATGAAACAAATAGTGCCGGCACCGCCAATATTTTTAATGGCAATACTTCGTTTAACATGAAAGGCTCCGGAACTTTATTTTTAAGCAACGATGATGCATCTCAATTCAAAGGAAATTTAAGTGTTTTCCGAACGTCGGATGGTTCCATACAGGCGTTTAACTCCGGTGGAACTATAACTGGAAATTTCACTTACAGTTTTCTGGCAAGTGGCAACAGCAGTCTTGGAAATTTAAGTAGTCGTACGCTGATCAACGGCACAGTGAACATTAATGTTAAGCAGCCCGCTCCAGGAGCTTTTGTTATGTATCGTTTAATTAATAAAACAACCGGCGGAGTCATTGCGCTTGATAGTACCAGGGCTTTTGATTTTAGAAACGATACGTTATTGCTGACCAGTCTCAGCTGCCTGCGTTATTACGGAAGTGCTTATGCCTATCTTTTAAATAATAACATTACGGCTGCGTTAACCACAGCGGATGATGTGGCCTACTCCGGCGGCTATGATCTGAAAATAAATAATAACCGCATCACCGGCAATGCGTCTTTTACGCATAAAGGAACAAACAATATTAATGAAGCTGACGCCCAGGCAAATATTTTCAACGGAAACACTTCGTTTATCATGCAGGGCTCCGGCGCCTTATACGTGAGTCATGGCGCTGCTTCCCAATTCAACGGAAATCTTTCCATTATCCGAAACACTAACGGTGGGCATATCCAGGCTTTCAATGGTGGCGGCAATGTAACCGGGAATTTTTCATATACAAACCTGGTAAATGGCAACACCTATTTTGGTAATACTGGCTACCAAACCCTGATTCACGGAACAATTACAGTTAACGTGAAAAATAAAACCCCTGGGGATTTTGTGATGAACCGACTGATTAATCAAACCAATGGGGGAAGCCTTAACCTTGATAGTACAAAAGCTTTTACTTTTCAAAACGACACTTTATTGCTTAGCAGTTTTACCTGCCAGCGGTATTATGGAAGTGCGTATGCCTATCTGCTTCACAACCATATTACCGGTGTGGTTTCCATAGCGGATGATGGTTCTTACTCCGGAGGCTATAATTTGCAAATAAACGATAACCGAATCACAGGAAACGCATCTTTTACACATAAAGGAACCAATAACATTTACGAGGCAGGTAATGCCGGCGAAAACAATATTTTCACGGGCAATACTTCTTTTTTAATGCAGGGAAGCGGGGCCTTGTATGTTAGCCAGGCAGCAACCTCGCAGTTTATTGGCGACCTGTCAATAACGCGAAATACATCCGCCGGACATACGCAGGTTTTTAATGCCGGCGGTATGGTAACGGGTAATTTTACTTTTAACAATAATATAGGCGGCAATTGTTATTTGGGAAGAGATATTGTTGCTACCAATATCACCGGCCAGGTGAATTTTAATGTACAGCATATTTCAACTGGCGATATGCAGGTATTTAATTTAAAAAATCAAACAACGGGCGGTGTTATAAGCATTCTTGATACCCGCGGGTTTAATTTTAGAAACGATACGCTTACAGCAAATACTATTTCAGTAACAGGTTACCGCGGAAACGCTTATGCTTACCTTTTAAATAACCAGCTGACAGCAGATGTGACTATAGCGGATGATGCAAGTTATAGTGGCGGATATGCAACTTTTTTCAGAGACAATGTAATTGTTGGTAACTCCAGTATCACTAATAAAGGCTCCAATATTATTTATGAATCTGATGCGGGTGGCCTTGGCAATTATTATAACGGTAATGTGACATTCAGCAAAGCAGGAAGTGGAGCCATAAATATTGGCCAGGCCCTGATCACTGAAGTTTCACAAAATTTCACTATTGCCGGTACCAGCGGAATAAACATTACTAATTTAAGATTTAAAGGAAGCACTACCAGCATAATTGCCAAAACCGGAACCATCCCAATCGTTGTAAAAAACCTATTCCTCAATAAAACCGGGGCTGGTAATGTTACGCTTAACGATAGTGTACAGGTAAGTCAAAGCGCCGTATTTACCTCCGGCATAGTGGTAAGTGCAGCAAATAAAGAGCTGATATTTCTAAACGCAGCCTCACATGCCGGTGTTTCCGACGATAGCCATGTTAGCGGGCCTGTAAGCAAAATCGGGAACCAGGCTTTCAGCTTCCCTATCGGTAACGGGCAGGCGATGCAGAAAGCGGCTATCAGCGCCCCGGTTAACAATACAGACCGGTTTCGGGCGCAGTATTTCGCCAGCAGTCCGCACCCCACTTATGACACCTCGAATCACGCCGCCACGCTAAAGAATGTGAGCGGAGCGCAATACTGGATTATTGAGCGATTATCAGGCAGCAGTAATGTTACGGTTGCACTTGATTACGGCAAACCCAGGGGCATTCTTATTACAGGTACACAAGCTGACTATAGGGTAGCCCGGTGGACGGGAGCAACCTGGCAAAACCTCGGTAACGGCGGCACAACTGGCACTATTACAGAAGGTTCTGTTATTACAGCCGCCCCTGTTACCGCTTTCAGCCCATTTACCATAGCTGCCACCTCAGGCATTAACCCAATGAGTAATACAGCACCGCCATTGCAGTCACCTGCCTGTGCCAATACAACTCTTGTTATTCCCTTTCAAACATCAGGTGTATTTAATTCAGGAAACATTTTTACCGCCCAATTGAGCAATGCGGCGGGAAGTTTTGCCAATCCTGTAAATATTGGCACATTGAACCTTGCGCCTAACGGCCTGAACGTAGCCAATAACATCAGTGCATTTTTGCCAAGCAGTGCCATTGTAACAGGCACAGGTTACCGGGTAAGAATAACCAGCAGCAACCCAGTCAATAACGGCTCTGCAAATGCTTCAAACATTACCATAAACAGCTTGTATGTTGGTGCCGATACTACCGTGTTGCTGAATTGCTCCGGCAATAGTGCCAACCTCACTTTGCTTTTCAATACCACGGGTCTTTCACCCGTCTGGAATACTGGTAACCCTTCGGCCGCTGGCGCAGGTTTTTACCGCCTTAGCGTTCAAAATGGTATTGGTTGCCGGGATACTGCTTTTGCTACTGTGATTTTTGAAGTTGCCACCTGGACGGGAATAATTAGCAGCGACTGGCATACCGCAGGTAACTGGAACATCAATAAAGTGCCTGTTTCCAGAACACATGTTATTATTCCAACCGGGGCAGCTAATCCATGTATTATTTCGACCTCAAACGCAACAGCCGCCAGCGTACAGGTAAGAAACGGCGCAGTCTTTAACGCCACCAATGGGAAAGTGTTGGTTATAACAGGAACTTGTACTGTTTTGCCGCAATAGACAGCTGCAACAATAAAGCATTCTTTAAAACTGAAAATATATGCTCCTGAAACAAAATTCCATAGACATCAATTAAAGATTACTGCGGATAGCGATAGTTTTTTGCACTTACAGTTAATAGCCATAAACGCAAAAGCAAGACCCCCGGCATAACTGGGGGTCTTTGTATTTCCTCGCTGCTCAAAGCTCAAAGCTTGTCTTTTTCGCTGGCTATCTTGCCACGTTAACTGTTCTTTTCTCTCTAATCACTGTTACCTTGATCTGCCCGGGATAAGTCATTTCAGTTTGTATTTTCTGCGCTATTTCAAAGCTCAGTCTTTCGCTATCAAGGTCTCCAACTTTGTCGGCTTCTACAATAACCCGCAGTTCGCGGCCGGCCTGTATGGCATAAGCTTTTTCTACACCAGAATAGGCAAGTGCAATGTTTTCAAGGTCTTTAATACGTTGCAGGTATTGCTGCATAATTTCGCGGCGTGCACCTGGCCTTGCACCACTGATGGCATCACAAGCCTGAATGATCGGACTGATCACATACTGCATTTCCATTTCATCGTGGTGCGCACCAATGGCATTAACTACCGCAGGATTCTCGCCATATTTCTCAGCTAGCTTAGCACCAAGCAATGCATGGCTCAATTCTGTTTCTTCATCAGGCACTTTGCCAATATCGTGTAACAAACCGGCACGTTTGGCCAGTTTAGCATTCATGCCAAGTTCAGCAGCCATAATGCCGCAGAGGTTGGCCGTTTCGCGGCTATGCATCAGCAGGTTTTGACCGTAAGAACTACGGAAACGCATACGGCCTACCATTCTTACAAGCTCTTTGTGCAGACCATGGATACCGAGTTCAATAACGGTACGCTCGCCAATTTCCATTACCTGCTCGTCAATTTGCTTCTTGGTTTTTTCTACCACTTCTTCAATACGGGCCGGGTGAATACGACCATCGCTTACCAAACGTTGCAAACTCAGGCGGGCAATTTCGCGACGCAATGGGTCAAAAGAAGAAAGAATGATAGCTTCCGGAGTGTCGTCTACCACGAGATCAACGCCGGTCGCAGCTTCAATAGCCCGAATGTTACGGCCCTCGCGGCCAATGATCTGGCCTTTGATCTCGTCGCTTTCGAGGTTGAAAACAGTTACAGCGTTTTCAATTGCCTGTTCGGCGGCGGTACGCTGAATAGTTTGAATGATGATCTTTCGGGCTTCTTTATTAGCCTTCAGTTTGGCTTCATCAATAATTTCCTGCTGTATGCCAATGGCTCGTGTTTGTGCTTCCTGGCGCAGGCTTTCAATAAGCTGGTTGCGGGCTTCGTCCGCCGTTAAGGCAGAAATTTTTTCCAGGCGGCGAATATGCTCTTCCTGGTGCTTTTCCAGTTCCGTTCGTTTTTGGTTTACTACATCAATCTGGCGGTTCAGGTTTTCTTTGATCGCCTCGTTGTCTTTGATTTGTTTGTCGAGATTGGTGCTTTTACTGTTTACACTCTGCTCCTGGCTCCTGATACGGCTTTCGGCTTCTACAATTTTTTTGTTGCGTTCCAGCGATTCTTTGTCGTGCTCTGCCCGCATTTGGACGAACTTTTCTTTTGCTTCAAGTAACTTTTCTTTTTTTAAGGTTTCAGCGGTCTGTTGTGCATCGGCAAGAATTCTTTTTGATTGTACTTCGGCTTCTTCAAGTTGTTTCCTTGTGTTTACGGCGAATAAAATTTTACCCGTGACTACACCGGCAATGAGGCAAATGACACCAATTATAATTGATAGTACTAAGGGATCCATTTGGCAAATGTTTAATTTGTTTCACAATACAATATTTCCTCTCCATACGCATTTTGATTTTTGCAGAAATGAGTGGTTAGCTGGCGAAAATACGGAAATTGACCGTTGAAACGCAGCTGGAACAAAACCAGTAAAATGTAAAAGATTGAAAAATAAGCGGTTTAAAAAACCACTTGCCATAAACGGGGCTACCAACCCTGGCATAGCACCTGTTTAGTCATTGCTGGCACGCAGCATATGCAATAACATTTATTGCTATCTGTTATATAACAAATTGTTTTAATGGTCTTTAGTTTTCCCAACGGGTCATTATTTCCTGTTTCATTTTTTGCCATAGCCCATCAAAACTCTGGTGTTTATCCACAGTCCAGTTTTCTCCATAGCTATTCATTTTTTGTGAACGGCGCAACTTGTTACTTGCAAAAAATTCATTAATGGTTGATTTATCGGCTTCAAGTGCCGCATCGTTAAAATATTCTTTCAGTTCCTGGTCACGAGTTATGTTGCGTTTGGTCATGTCCTTTTCCAACTCTTCCTGCAGGCGAACCCGTTCATCGTAGGTACCGGCGGGAAGCAGGGTTTTTGCAATTACCGGCATCAGTTCAATCAACATCAGGATTATGACAATGAGGTAATACCGGTAAGCCAGTGCATCGTTTGATTTCACTAAATTTTGCAGTGCCTGAATGCGGGTCAGGAATCCATTGTTCAGCAAATTCGAAAACTGGGCTTCCTGTTTTTTAATAGAATCTTCCATCCCGTTCAGTTGTTTCCGAAACGAATCGATTTGTGGCTGATTAGCTTTTTGAAGTGTTGCAAAATCGTATTCAAGCTTTTCATATTCTTTTTTCTTAACTAAAGCAATCGTGCTGATTCCCACTTTGCCACTACCACCGCTGCCATCCGTTTCCGCCAAAAAGTTTACCCTTGCCGCATTTACTTCTGCGTATTTATCAGAAAGCGTTTTTTGCAATTGATCTTTTTGCTGATTGATGGCGATTTTCTGGCTGTAATATAAGGTGTCCAGCTCCTGCCGTTTCTGCATTTTACGGCCTTCATTATCAAAGGATGTTTGCAGCCGCACTTCTTTATCAAACAAATACAAAACAGCAGGCTGCGCCATAAAAGTACCGATGGTAATGGCTAATAAGCCACGAAATAGCAACGGCGTTATTTTGTTTTTGTTGGTTTTGTTGATGCCTTTGATCAGTGTACGATCGATGGTAAGGATGATGAAACCCATGAAGATGCCAAGCGGCACATACATAACTGGTGAATCAACCGCCGTGCTGAAAAAATAAGTCCATGCAAGGGTAGCAAAAAGCCAGGTTGCCAATACCGATAAACCTACAATGCGGTAACGGTTTCGGTCAACCACACAATCGTGAATCAACTCCTTTTCTGCCGTTGCAAGCCACCACAACATTGTATCTCTTTGCGATGGGCTATCCTGTTCTTTTTGTAAAATACCAGCCTGGTTGCCGTTCATAAGAAGACATTGGAATTGAATAATTATTTATATTCAGACTGGTAGGTAAAGAAACGGCGAAATGATGCCGTTAGTATATGGCATTGTATAAATGAAGAAAAGCAATGGTGGAAACTTATCAGGCCTTCTCCAATACAAATCGGTAATAGATGAGATCGCGGTTGGTTAACTGTTTATGAATCTGCGAGCCAGCAACACCTGCAAACTCACCAAAGGCTTTTTGAAAACGGCCGGGCACCACTGATTTTATTCTATTCCACTTGTGTACATCATCGGCTTCGATGGCTTTTACCACATTTATGGTAATGTCTTCCTCCGAAAGTTGGGTAAGCCCCGATGTTTGTAATTGCTTCTTTAGAATTTCCATACCGGGCCCTCCTCTCAGGTCGGTTAACAGCAATTTACCGCCCGGCTTCAGTATGCGTCTTACTTCGCTTAAAAATTTATCTACCGATCCGTAAGCATGGCAGCTTTCCACATTGATCACCACATCAAACGAATTATTTTCAATGGGTATATTTTCAGCATTGCCTGCTATATATTTTAAGTTGGCAGCAATATGGTTTTTATTGCTGAAGGTTACCGCTTTTTTAGCCAGGTCCATGCCGGTCATACTGGTGGGGCCAAGGTATTGGGCAATATACCTTGATCCGCCGCCACGGCCGCTGCCGACTTCCAGCACATGCTTGTTTTCGATAGGCGTTTTTATAGCGAGGTAATGATACAGTTGCAACGAATAGCGATGAATTTCTTCCTTTTCGGGCAATCCAACATGCGTTTCTGTTTCCATGGGGATATAGCCATAATTCATAAAATGCCACCCCTCATCGGGAAACCGTGATGCCAGTGTTTCGTATATGGGCTTCCATACAATACGGCGAAACCAGGAATATTCGGTGAGTTCGAGAAAGAGCCAGGATAGCATATTGGACGATTTTATTGTTGATAATGACTGGTTCGGCTGTCAGCACGAAGTTTTATACCTGTGCATGCACAATATAAAGTTTGAAAGCTGAACCCCGAAACTGCTTTCCGCCTCTAGCCTCCTTTTCACATCACTTAAAATGGCTCCTTAATAACTTAACTGCCACTGGTTTGCCCTTACAATGTAAGTTTGAATATGCCTTTACCTCCACACCTAGATATATACAAAGCTTCGGCTGGCAGTGGTAAAACCTTTTTACTTACCCTGCAATACCTGAAGTTACTGTTTGAACGGCCAACCAATTACAGGCACATATTGGCGGTAACCTTTACCAATAAGGCCACGGCCGAAATGAAAGAAAGGATTTTAAGGGAGCTGCAAAGCCTGGCAAAAGGGGAAATTACCATTATCGGCGAAAAATTACTGGAGGCCATGCCCGGCCAAACAGCAGTGAGTTTGCAGCAACAGGCGAAAACCATTTACAGTTCCATCCTGCACGATTACAGTCGTTTTGCCGTAACCACCATCGATAGTTTTGTACAAAAGATCATCCGGTCTTTTGCTTTTGAGATTGGCCTTGATGCTGGCTTTAAGCTGAAACTGAACACCGAAATAGTAAAAGAAGACCTTGCCGGACGACTTTTTCGCCTGCTGGATACAGATGCAAGTCTTCGACATTGGGTAACAGAACTAGCGGTCAAAAGACTTAGCGAAGGCAAAAACTGGAATTTCAGGGAAGACATGCTGGAACTGGCTAATGAACTGTTTAAGGAACCTTTCCAGGAATTTGAAGCCGCCCTGAAAACATTGCCTGATATGAACGGGGCATTTAAATCGCTGAGGCAAAAAGTGTTTTCGGTAATAAATGAATTTGAAAAGAAATGGAAAGAATCCGGTGAACAGGCGCTACAGTTACTCAGTGCAAATTCGCTGTCGGAGCTCGATTTTTATTACGGCAAAGCTGGCTTCATCAATTATTTTTATAAGGCTGCGACGAGTGTAATAGAACAACCCGGCGCAAGAGTAAAAGCAATTATGGAGGATCCGGGCATGATGGGTGGTAAAAAGCCCCATCCCGGTATTGCCACCATCCAGAACCAGCTCCATCAACTGCTAATGATGCTTTGTACCCAATGTGAAACCGATTTTGAAAAATACAATACGGCCCTGGTGCTCAGTAAAAATGTAGGTAACCTTCGGTTGATGCAGGTTTTCTCAGAACAACTTATTTTTTACAGAAGCGAA
>JBKJNG010000290.1:0-2616 GCA_046596065.1 Phnomibacter sp.
TTTAAAGCAGGGATACAGCATAGAAAGCTCCCATATTTTTTTATGATTGAATATTCAGAAATTATCCGCAAAGCCTGGGACGGTTATGATCCATCCCGCGTAATTGCTAAAATTGAAGATATAAGTGCCATGGTGTCTACTAACCGGGTGGTCAAAATCACATTTACCGACGAAGATTTTATCATTGCCAAGCTTTCGAGTTTTGGCGAATACGAATATTTTAAAGAAGACCACCGCATCATCCAGGCGCTTAGCAATAACCTCCTTTATCCTTTTGAAAACCTGCTGGCAAAAAGCCTGCTGAAAAATAACCGGGTTTATACTTATCGCTTTAAAAAAGGAAAGATTGATATGTGGGTGGTATTTTATAATCCCACCCGGGTAATGCAGCGCCTGCCCCGCAGACTGGAAGATAACCAAATAAAGAGCTTTGGCCGCCAAATCGGTAAATTCCATCTTGCATGTAGCCGAATACGTAATGTGTTACCCAAAAGCAGTAAAACGTTACGAACCGACATCAATACATTATTGGAACAACTATCGACAAACGAGAAAAAATTTGGCAACCGCATGCAGGCCGATCTCATAAGGTATCATTGCGAACAATTTCTTAGAAATCGCCTGAAGTGTAATGCGAATACTTTTGAAACTATCCCTGTTTTTATTGATTGGAACATAGGCAACTTCTCTGTAATAAATAAACACGAGTTGTTCAGCCGCTGGGATTACGACTGGTTTCGTATGAGCAGCCGTATGATGGATTTTTATTTTTTCAGCCGCGTGGTTAGCGATGTTGGTGACCGGACAGCTTTTAGCTACCTGATCGGCCCTATGATGGAAGACCGCTTCCTGCTTTTTTTGACGGAGTATCATAAAGTGAACCCATTAAAAGCAGATGAGATCCGTTTTTTAAAAGAGGTGTATCGCTTTTTTATTTTGAATTATGTAATAAAAGATGGCAATTATTTCTTTAGTGAGCAATATGCTAAAAAGCTAAGGTCAGAAGCATTCGAATTGTACCTGCCATCGGTAGACCGTGATTTTGATCCTGAGAAAATTATCGACCATCTCAAACTAAGGCAGATCAGATAACTGTACGCTGTAACTTTTATCAAACTATTACTATGCTGAATACAGTAGATTTCAAATCCATCTTAGAAGATTACCAGATCATTTTTTTTGATGCTTATGGCGTAATCAGGAATTACAAAGGACTTGTTCCAGGCATTGAGAAAACTTTTCACTGGTTACAGCAGCAAGGTAAAGCCTACTATATCGTAACAAACGATTCCAGCCGCAGCCCTGATTTGCTGGCTGCATCGTACAATCGCTCAGGGCTGTACCATATAACAAGCGACCGCATCATTTCCTCAGGCATGCTCGCAAAAGAGTTTCTTGATCTTAAAGTGAAAGAAGGCATTGTAGCCTACCTGGGCACAGAAAATTCAGCGCATTACATTGAGCATCCCGGCCTTCAGACGGTTCCATTGTGCGACATTTCTGATAAGGACTTAGCCAGTGTTAACGCCCTGGTTTTGCTGGATGATGAAGGATTTGATTGGTTTAACGGGCTGAACAAGGCAGTAAACCTGCTGCGACGCCGTGCCATTCCAGCCATTCTTGCCAATGCTGATGGCGCTTACCCGGTAAATAGTCATGATGTAGGTATTGCAATTGGCGGACTTGCTTGGATGATCGAAAAAATAACCGGTAAAAAATTCATTCGCTTTGGAAAGCCTGACTCCCAAATTTTCATGTTCGCCTGGGAAATGGTACAACAACAATACCCGGGCATAACCAAAAAAGATATTTTGATGGTGGGCGATACGCTGCACACCGACATTATAGGTGCCAACAAATTCGGACTGGACACGGTGCTTGTTTTAACTGGAAATATATTACCCGAAGACGCCGAAACCCGCATTACAAGTTCAGGCATTGTCCCCAATTACATCTGCCATTCTGCTGAGATATTGGATTAATAATTCTTTTTAATGGATCCCAAACTTGAATTAATGCTGGGCATTCATAGAATCCTTTAGTCAAAAGAACAGCTTTTCAAATAACAAAAAATAATATCTAATAAACTTTTCCTCAAGCTCCAATAAAACAGAGGATTCTTTTATGAAAAGCTAAAATTTTAGGTGACCTTTTACATATTTCGGCATTATTTACTACAATTGCAATGAAATTTAAAATTATCTCAAAACAACTTTCACTACTAGTATGGCACTGGCAAAACTTGAATACATCTGGCTTGATGGCTATAAGCCAACACAAAGCCTCCGTAGCAAAACAAAAATCGAAGCTGATTTCAGCGGAAAACTGGAAGATCTTTCAAACTGGTCATTCGACGGTTCTTCTACCGAACAGGCACTTGGCGGATCTTCTGATTGCCTGCTAAAACCAGTATTTGTTTGTCCTGATCCGCAGCGCAAAAATGGCTACCTGGTAATGTGTGAAGTACTGAATGCAGATGGTACCGCTCACGTTTCAAACGGTCGTGCTTTAATTGAAGATGATGATAATGATTTTTGGTTTGGCTTTGAGCAGGAATATTTCCTTTGGAATCCTGAAACAAACAAACCTTTTGGCTTTCCTGCGGGTGGTTTTCCT
>JBKJNG010000376.1:0-5129 GCA_046596065.1 Phnomibacter sp.
GAAAATATTATAAGAATAAATTTTGTAAAGTAAAAATTATCTATCTCGCATAAAATAATCGACATGCTGACAACAGTGGATAAGGAATCGAAAGTTTCAAACAAGCCGAAACAAACAAAAGCAGCCGTAAACGGGCATTTAACAATGAAAGGTTTGGTTTATGATGGACCCGGAAAAATTTCCTTAAAAACAATTGCAAAACCCGTTATTGAAAAGTCAACAGATGCATTGGTAAAAGTTATAAAGACAACCATTTGTGGAACCGACTTGGGCATCTTACATGGCAAAACACCTTCGGTAAAACCGGGCACCACATTGGGTCATGAAGGTGTTGGTGTGATTGAGGAAGTAGGAACTTCTGTCACTAATTTTAAAAAAGGAGATCATGTAATTATCTCCTGCATTACATCTGATGGAACCTGTGAATATTGTAAGAAACAATTGTATTCGCATTGCGAAGATGGCGGCTGGATATTAGGTCATTTGATCAATGGCACACAAGCGGAGTATGTTCGCATTCCACATGCCAATAACAGTCTTTATTTAATTCCGACAAATGCTGATGAAGAAGCATTGGTGATGTTGAGTGATATACTTCCTACCGGTTTTGAAATAGGTGTTATTGCAGGACAGGTGCAGCCTGGAGATACGATTGCTATTGTTGGAGCCGGACCAATTGGTATGGCAGCTTTGCTTACGGCGCAATTTTATTCTCCTGCAAAGATTTATATGATTGACGTGGATGACAATCGCCTCGAAATGGCTAAAAAATTCGGCGCGACGCATACCATTAATTCAGGCAAAGAAGATGCAGTAAAAAGAATGCTGGCTGAAACAAAAGATGGCGTTGATGTAGCTATTGAAGCCGTTGGTATTCCTGCAACTTTCGATATCTGTCAAAAGATTGTTCGTCCCGGCGGCCACCTCGCCAACATTGGTGTGCATGGCAAACCTGTTGACCTCCAGATTCAAAATCTATGGATACAAAACATCACTATTACCATGGGTTTGGTGAACACAAACACAACGCCGATGCTGTTGAAAACAGTTTCATCAGGCAAGCTGCAACCGAATAAATTAATCACGCATCATTTCAAATTAGATGAGATAATGAAGGCTTACGAAGTGTTTGGCAACGCCGGCAAAGAGAAAGCGCTGAAAGTAATTATCGAACCATAATACATGAATGTAACAGAAAAAAATCCCGCTGAAAAACTACAATATGGAAAAATTATTTCTGTTCGTGGCAGTGTAGTAGATGTGCGTTTTGAAAATAATTTGCCAACTGTTTATACTTTATTGCATTCCGGAAAAAATAAAGAAATATCTATTGAAGTTTTAGCGCAACTGGATGATCATATTGTACGTGGCATTGCATTAAACCCTACGCAGGGATTGGCTCGTGGCATGGTTGTAGAAACAAATGAAACTGAACTTACCGTTCCAATCGGTAAAGAAATTTTGGGACGAATGTTCGATGTGTTTGGCAATACCATTGATCATCTCGAACCGTTGCGGAATATGCAACAACGCAATGTGCACCAGTCGCCGCCTTCATTGGCCGACCGCTCTACAAAATCTGAAGTATTTGAAACAGGCATCAAAGCTATTGACGTGTTGATACCGCTGGAACGTGGTGGGAAAGCAGGATTGTTTGGTGGCGCCGGTGTTGGCAAAACAGTTTTGCTTACCGAGATGATCCATAACATGGTTGGGCACAACAAAGGTGTGAGTATGTTTTGCGGTATTGGTGAGCGCAGTCGTGAAGGCAATGAATTATACAATGCTATGAAAGATGCCGGTCTGCTGAAAGACATGGTGTTGATGTTTGGGCAAATGAATGAACCGCCGGGTGCACGTTTTCGGGTAGGGCACGCGGCACTTACAATGGCCGAATATTTTCGGGATGAAGGACACCGCGATGTATTGTTATTGATCGATAATATTTTTCGCTTTATACAAGCTGGCATGGAAGTGTCTGGTTTGATGGGACAAATGCCTTCAAGGCTCGGCTACCAGCCAACTATGGGAACGGAATTATCAGAGCTGGAAGAGCGCATCGCTTATACAAATAATGGCGCTATTACATCTATACAGGCAGTGTATGTTCCTGCGGATGATCTAACAGATCCTGCTGCGGTGCATACCTTTTCCCATCTCTCTGCATCTATTGCTTTATCAAGAAAAAAAGCAAGTGAAGGTTTGTATCCTTCAATTGATTTATTGCAATCAAATTCAAAGATGGCAACGCCGGGTATCATCGGACAAAGGCATTATGATCTTGCGCAAAAATTGCGGCAAACACTGGCGCAATATGAAGAGTTAAAAGACATCATTTCTATGCTTGGCATGGAACAATTGTCGGTGCAGGACCGCAGCGTGGTGAACCGTGCCAGACGCATTGAGCGGTTTCTTACGCAGCCTTTTTTTGCCACCGAACAATTCAGTGGCATCAAAGGAAAACAGGTGAGTTTGAAAGATGCATTGGATGGATGCGAACGTATTCTCGCTGATGAATTTAAAGACTATCCTGAAAGCGCTTTTTATATGATTGGATCGATAGATGAAATAAAGAAAAAAGATGGTGATAATACCAATAAAAATGAAAAGACTGCTGCAAAGAAAGACGATAAAAAGAATGTTGCAGGGCCTGCAACGGAAAAGTAGCCGGTAAATAAATTAAATGGAAACACAATCAATGCATCTTAAAATATTACTTCCGTTTAAAGTGTTTGCTGACATCAATAACGTTAGCAACATTGTGATGGAAACAAGTAAAGGTTCTTATGGATTATTACCGCAACGGCTTGATTGTGTGGCGGCGTTGGTGCCCGGAATTTTCATGTATGAAATAAATGGTGCTGCAAAATATTTAGCTGTTGATGCAGGCGTGATGGTGAAAGCAGGTAGTGAAGTTTTGGTGTCAGTCCGCAATGCAATTGGCGGTGTGGACCTCGGCAAATTAAGCGAGCTGGTGAAGAAAGAATTTACGCAGCAGCAGGAAATAGAAAAGAATACATTGTCAGTAACAGCAAAGCTGGAAAGCGGATTTATTTATGCTTTTGATAAATTTCGTAATCAATAATTATGGAACCCGCCAATAAAACAAACGATGATTTTTTTAGCCGCCGTATTGCGGAAAAAGAAAAGCAAAAACTAAAAGCTTTGCGTAATAAAGATAAAGGCGTTTGGATGGGCTTAGGTATGATGGGAATGGTGGGCTGGTCGGTTGCGGTGCCTACATTATTGGGTGCTGCGCTGGGGTTTTGGCTGGATAAAAAATATCCGCAAACCTTCTCCTGGACGCTGACATGTTTGATTGTAGGATTGTGTACTGGCAGCATTGTTGCCTGGTATTGGGTGAACAAAGAAGATAAAGAAATGCATAACGATAAAGAAGAAAACAATGAATGAAACCTTATTAGTGATACTCGCTTTTGTTGCAGGAATTGCATTAGGAATAATATTCTTTGGCGGCCTTTGGGTTACCGTAAAAAAATTAGTTACTGCTAAAATACCGGCGCTTCTGGTGTTTGGCAGTTTCATCATTCGTGCTGGTATTGTGCTGTTGGGATTTTATTTTATCAGTTTCGGAAACTGGCAACGCCTTGTTACTTGTTTAGTAGGTTTTACTGCAGCAAGGTTTCTTGTAATTTATTTCACCAAAGCAATTGATGCAAAACAATTGCAATTGAAAAAGGAGCGTCTGCATGGAGCTTAGTCCCGACCAAACCATCTTCTGGCAACATGGTTTTATTACCATCAATCTTACCCTTGTTACTACCTGGGCCTTAATGCTGGTGCTGATAATAGGGGCAAGATTACTAACACGAAAACTAAAAACGGATATTCATATTTCCCGTTGGCAATGTATGTTAGAAATGATTGTTACCGGCATAAACGAGCAGATTAAAGCAGTTGGCTTAAACCACCCGGAAGAATATATTGGCTTTATCGGTACGCTTTTTTTATTCATTGGTATTTCAAATCTCTGTATCATATTCCCGAGCTATACGCCGCCAACCGCATCGCTTTCTACAACTACCGCATTGGCGCTTTGCGTATTTATGGCGGTACCATTTTTTGGTATCAGCAAGAGTGGTTTGAAAGGTTATTTAAAATCGTACCTGCAGCCAACTTTTATCATGCTGCCGTTTAACCTAATCAGCGAAGTTTCACGCACACTGGCTTTGGCAGTAAGGTTGTTTGGCAACATTATGAGTGGTGGAATGATTGTTGCGATTTTATTAAGTATATCACCATTTATATTTCCGATAATAATGAGTGCGCTTGGTTTACTCACCGGCACGGTACAAGCCTATATTTTCAGTATCCTGGCAACAGTATATATAACTGCCGCGGTACATGACTCAAAAAAAATCAATAAAATAAAATCAGTAACTACTAAATAAAAATAAAATGGATAGTATAACAATGATTGCAGTAATATCAATTATAACTGCAGGGCTTACAACAGGCATCGGTTGCATGATACCCGCGTTGGGTGAAGGCAAATCAGTAGCAGCAGCATTAAATTCTATTGCGCAACAACCCGATGCGGCGCCAACGATTACAAGAACTTTATTTGTGGGCCTGGCTATGATTGAGTCACTAGGAATTTACTGTTTCGTGGTTTCGATGATTCTCATCTTTGCCAATCCTTTTTGGAATCACATCATTGCAACTCATAAGTAATGAAATGAGCTAAGACAAAACTGTATATCAACAAAAAATGTCTTTGCGAATTCCCTGCCTATTTCGATCAGGCGAACGTGTAGCAAAAACAAAATAAAAATTATCAGATGAAAATAAACTGGTTCACGGTAATAGCACAGGTAATAAATTTCCTCATTTTGGTTTGGTTGCTGAAAAAGTTTTTATACAAACCTATACTCAGCGCCATTGATGAAAGAGAAAAAAAAATTGCTGCGCAAATAAAGGATGCTGACGATAAACAAGCAGTGGCCATAAAAGAGCAGGCGGACTTTAAAAAAAGAAATGATGACTTTGATGCGCAGAAAAAAGCATTGATGGATAAAGCCGTTGCCGATACCATTGCGCAGCGTGATAAGCTGTTGGAAAATGCAAAAACTGAAGCCAATGCTTTACGTGACAAGCTTGAAAAATCG
>JBKJNG010000127.1:0-3083 GCA_046596065.1 Phnomibacter sp.
TTTTACGCCCCTTTGGGGGCTGGGGATTTCCCCTGCCTGTTTAAAAACCACATACCAATAAACACTATAAAGGGCACAGCAATAAGTATTGGTATCAGCGGAATATATTCCTTGAAAATAGACGGTGTTCTCCTATCCCTTTCCAGGTAAAGCTTCCCGATGTCCTCTGCCAGCGCACCCATTTCAACACTATCAAGCCCATTATAAAAACCCCTTACAACACGGTCACGGTCTACGAGCATTACTTTCTCCGTATGAATAAAATTCGTATCTATCCCTTCACCGTCGCGGGCGCTCAATCTGAAATCATTTAACAACAGGCCATAAATTTCTTTTTTCGTGCCGGTTAAAAGGCTCCAGTTATCACTGTTTACATCAAAACGGTCAGCCCATTTTTTCAATGCTTCAATGCTATCCCTCGCTGGATCCACACTTAACGACAAGAAATAAACTACCGAGGTATCCCCAAACTTTTTGCGCTTGGGATTTTCAAAAGATTGCTGTAGCTTTTTAATACTTCGGGTAAGTGCAGGGCAAATATTGGGGCATCGGGTAAAAAATGTATTCACTACCCAAATTTTTCCATCAGCTGATGCGGGCGTAATGGTACGCCCCAATTGATCTGTGAGTTTAAAATCGGGTATCGAATGCCAGGTGGTATCAAAGGTTGTTTTACCATCTTTCGTATTTTCAACAACAGAATCCGCAAAATACCTGCGTGGCATATGCACTACATCTTCGCCCGCAAACTTCACAATATAGTAGCTAACCAGTGGAAGGAAAAGTGCTACCGACAAACCCCACCACGCAGTTCTATTCATCTTTCAACATTTTTATGATATAACAAACCAGCAACTGCATGGTTGTATTTTCTTAGCAGAAATTTGAATTCTACCCTATCTTTTTCTGGCTGCAAAAGTATTGGCTGCCATGCATCTCCCCCTGATTTAATACAAGCTTTTACAAAAGTTTTCAGCTGGCATAAAGTCTTCTGTTATGCACACGAAAAAAGCCACCCGAAAGTGGCCTTATATTAAAGAAATTTTGTACAAATCAATGTTCAGCACCCGGTGCAGGGGCCGGTGTAGTTTGCTCCGTTGGATCTTTAATAGACCCAGCCTTTGTGTTTTTCATATTTTTCCAGCTATTCCCTTCATATAAAAAGGCAATTATAAACCATACAAACAAACCTAAGGGAACTACAATCGTCATCATCAGGCCTCTTAATTCGTCACCCAAATGCATAAAGTAAGAAACGATATAAAACGCTTTTGCCAGCGAGAGAATACTTACAATCCCCTTTATCAGCAACACAGATAAATGATTGCCGTGCCCGATTGCGTAAATGGTAAGACCCAAACAAAGTTCGATAACTGTTACAACTGATAAGATGATCGTAACCTTTTTAATGGTTTTATACATCTCGTCATTATGCTCAGAGGCAAAACTTATTTCATCGGAGGCTAACTGTTGACTCATGTCTTAATATTTTTCGTTCGATAATTAGAGAAGGTAGAAGCAAAGGAAAACGAATACCCAAACAAGATCTACAAAGTGCCAGTATAAACCAGCTTTTTCGATCATTTCATAATGGCCGCGCTGTTCAAAATGTCCAAGTTTTACTTTCAGATACATGATGAGGTTGATAACTACCCCGCTTAAAACGTGGAAACCGTGAAAACCAGTAATGCCGAAGAAAAAACCTCCAAAGGCAACAGGTCCCGGAGTACTTATTGCATGACCATCATGCATTTCGCCGGTTAATGCTCCCCATGGATTATGAGTTACGGTCGTACTCAATTCTTCAAGTTTACCATTTACCATTACCATGTGCTCGCCTGTAATAAGGTGCGTCCATTCAAACGCCTGACAACCAAGAAACGCAAGCCCGCCAAGAATGGTAAGCAACATGTAACGTTCAACACCTTTGCGGTTCATTTTATGGCCTTCATGCACAGCGAGCACCATGGTTACGGAACTGATGATGAGGATGAACGTCATGAGGCTTACAAATGCAAGGGGCAAATTAGCCTCGTGACTAACTCCGGGAAAAGAGTTAAATACCCTGTTAGGATCGGGCCAGTAATTAGCACTGAAACGGGTAGTGCCATAACTTATGAGGAAAGCCCCAAAAGTGAAAGCATCACTCATGAGGAAATACCACATCATCAACTTACCGTAACTAACATTAAAAGGACTTTTTCCGCCCGTCCACCACTTAGTGTCTGCTGGAATTGCTGCTGTTGCCATATTATTCAGTAGCTAAAATGAGATGCCGCAAAAATAAGCGGCTGAAGTTATAAAAGTCATGAAATGGTAAAATTCTGGGTCTATTTTTTTGAGCACCAGCATTTACCACAGAATTTATTGCTCCAGTTTAGGGTAGTCAAACAACCAGAATTGTTTAACGCCAGCATCAAATTGCTTCCAATTATTTATTTCAGCGTGCACACCAAAAACGGAACAGGTGGGCATATTATCTACCCTTGCAACACCCAGCGAATTTACTATGGCTGTAATGCCGGGGTTATGTGAGAATATTGCAACTGTATCATACTTGTTGTCGATCTGCTTTATTACATCGAAAAAGACGTCCACCGAAGCATGAAACAACGCAGGCATTGTAATTAAGTGGTCTTTTTTTGCTTTGTATGCCTGGTGAAAATAAGTGGCAGTCGTTAAAGCTCTTACCGCCGGGCTGCTTATTAAAAAATCAATATTTATCTTTTTATCCAATAAGCGTTTCGCCATCATTGGCGCATCTTTATTGCCACGCTCATTCAGTGGCCTGTCAAAATCCTTTAGGGTAGGGCTATCCCAGCTGCTTTTTGCATGGCGGATAAAAAGGATTGATTTCATGAATTGAGGATATATAAAAGTTGACTTGCAGTAATTACAGGCAAGGTTGTATGTTCCAATTTTTTAAAATCAATGATGTTTGAAGTAATAAAATAATCGAGCCTGTTATCTAATGCTAACTGGTATAAAACGGCATCTTCAAGGTCTGTATTTGGCTTGCTATAAGCCGTGTGAACAATAAGGTTTGAACAAGGTAATACAGTTGTCATGCCAACAAACTCATC
>JBKJNG010000264.1:0-3035 GCA_046596065.1 Phnomibacter sp.
ATTAAAAGATACTGACATTGTGCTTTCAAATGGCTTTCGTTTTTGTCCGCCACGCACTACGCCCGACCACACAAATAACATTCCCATTACTGAAGGATATATGTACGATATGCTTCCGGTAAACAGCGTTGTTAGAACAGGAAAAGTAACGGGTGCGCAAATAAAAGAATGGATAGAAACCGAGCTAAATAATGTATTCTCAAAAAATGCCGAAGAAAGATTTGGTGGCTGGCTAATTAAATTTAAAGGAATGGAGATTAGCTTTAACGCCTTTGGAGAAAAAGAAAATCGTGTACAACAACTTACTATTGGCGGGCAGCCTTTAGACAGCAATAAATTATATAGCATTTGTGCTTGTGAAAGAGATGGCGAAGCTGAGGATACACTGTGCCGTATAAAAGGAGTTGCTGATACAAAAAATACATCTTACACCTTACACACCGTAATGAAAAATTATCTTGCAGCAAATTCGCCGGTAACACCAACACCGCCACTGGCTGCAAGAATTTTAGATGCTCCGCAAACACTGCTTACACAGGTTTCTGGTGTTAGTTATCAATTTCGTTAAAGCACTTTAAAAAAAATTGGAATGAAGAAAGCAATGTTTATTTTTTTGATTGTAGTATCGGGTACATGCGTTTTTGCACAACAGCAACCAGGTAGCACCAGTGCAAAAAGCGAAGCAGAAAAAACGGTTAAACACCAGGTAGTAATTCAGTTAAGCAGCAGCGATACCATGGTTTGGAAAGGTTTAATGAATAACCTGAAAAACTTAAAGGAAGGTTGGGGTGAAACCGTTGAAATTGAAGTAGTAGCCCATAGCGCCGGAATAGAAATGCTGATGATAGCGAAGACTACTGAACAAAAAAAAATCACCGAATTTAAAAACATGGGAATTGTTTTTGTAGCCTGCCAAAATACGATGAAAGCAAAAAAATTAACCAAAGAGGAAATTATTACCGAAGCAGGTTATGTGCCAATGGGTGTAGGCGAAATTATAATGAAGGAAGAACAGGGATGGAGCTATCTTAAATCAGGCTTTTAGTTACAATGTCAATAACTTAAGAAATACAAATATTCAATGCCCAATACTCAATGCTCAACTTCCAAGACCAACCAAATATTTTTTGTGATTGTATTTCATTGAACATTGAATATTCATAATTGAGCATTGAACATTTTTCAGCATAACATGAACTTGAGTTAATAACATTTCTTTTAATTATAGTACAAGCGGGATGAAATTGCGCAGTAGCCCGAAGGGCTAAAATGTAAATAACCCCGGATGAAATCCGGGCTGAAAACAAAACGGTAAATTAACCCTGAAGGGGTTGAAAAAAATCGTTGCATAAATAAATATTTGCAGCATGTCCTATTGCTGCAAGTTCATTTGTTATAGATGTATACAATACATTTCAATAACAGTTTAAATTACAAACAATGGACGAATTCATTTTAATTTTCAGGCACGAAGACGGACACAAAGTAGCGTCGCCGGAGCAAATACAGGCATGGATGAAACAAACCATGGACTGGATTGGCGGCATTGCTTCGCAAAACAAATTCAGTGGCGGTAATGGCTTACCTTTTGATGACAGCCGTGTGGTGGGCCATAATAACATAGTTACCAACGGACCTTTTGGCGACATCAAAGAAACCATTGGCGGTTACGTTATTGTGAAAGCCGACTCGGTGGATGAAGCAGTTGAATTTGCAAAGGGTTGCCCGGTGCTGCAGGGTGAAGGCAATACAGTCGAAGTAAGAAAAATTGCGAAAAAGTAATAGTCTTTATTTAAACCCGGATTTTACGGTTGAAACCTGGGTTAATATAAAAGCCCTTGTAATTTGCAGGGGCTTTTATATTATGCAACAGCAGGAATTAATACCGCATTTATTCAGAACAGAATACCGGAAAATAACATCCGTACTCTGCAAACATTTAGGTATTGCACATATTGCACTTGCTGAAGATATTGCAAGCGAAACTTTCGTATCGGCTATGGAAACATGGCCTTACAAAGGCATCCCCGAAAAACCTGTTGCATGGTTGTATGCTGTTGCAAAAAACAAGGCTAGAAATCAGCTAAAACGACATCAATTATTTTCAGAAAAAATTGCCCTCGAAATAAAAAATACTGCTACGGCAATTGAAGAAAACGACATTGATCTTTCAGACAAAAACATTACCGATAGCCAGCTGCAAATGTTGTTTGCACTTTGTCATCCATCCATTTCAACGGAAGCGCAAACAGGCTTATCGCTTCGTATACTTTGCGGCTTTGGCATTGGTGAAATTGCCGATGCTTTTCTAACGAATAAAGAAACCATCAATAAAAGACTTGGCAGGGCAAAGGAAAAATTGCGCATGGAAAATGTAGCCATTGCATTTCCGGAGGAAGCTGATATCAACAACCGGTTAGCGTCCGTTTTAACCACTTTGTATTTACTGTTTAACGAAGGCTATTATTCCGAAAGCCAGGATGCCGTTTTACGCAATGATCTTTGTTTGGAAGCCATGCGCTTAACCTACCTGCTTATTGAAAATGAACAAACAAATCTGCCAGAGGTAAATGCTTTACTCGCCTTAATGTGCTTTCATGCCTCGCGGTTTGAAGCAAGAAAAACCGAAAATGGTGAAATAGTTTTATACGAAGACCAGGACGAAACTTTATGGAACCAGGATCTTATTTCAAAAGGTATTTATTTTCTGCAAAAAGCATCCCGGGGAAATACGCTATCAAAATATCATCTTGAGGCAAGCATTGCATTCTGGCATACAATCAAAACAGATTCCATTGAAAAATGGGAAGCCATTTTACAACTTTATAATCAGCTGTTACAACTGGCCTACTCTCCTGTTGCGGCACTTAACAGAACATACGCACTTTCAAAAATCCAGGGAAAAAAAGTAGCCATTGCCGCAGCAGAGAAGCTGCAATTAACGGGCAATCATTATTATTTCACACTGCTTGGCGAGTTGTATACAGACATCGATAACAATATGGCAAACCAATATTTTCAGCAGGCAATTACCC
>JBKJNG010000277.1:0-8222 GCA_046596065.1 Phnomibacter sp.
TTTTACCAATCCCACGGCCATGTTGTGCTTTGTATCCCAGTAATAACCGCCGTCGGGGTCTACTTTTATGAGCGAGATCCGCGGATCATCATTGCCTTCGGTAAACCAGGTTTTTAACATCGGGTTCCAAAGCTCTTTAATTTTTGCCTTGTCTTCACTTATGGTAGCCATCCCATAGAGACTTAAAAAATCAGAATAAGATGATCCCTGGAACAACAACTGCACAAAGGGATCAAGCGATAGTTCACTATTCTTGTGACTGTCGTTGGCACTTAAAAACCAAATATTTCCTTCGTCATCCACCTGTTGCACTGCCATTGGTCTTGTTGGAAAAGGCATGCCGGTTTTAATGTTGGTGCAAAAAAAACAGGTACCGGCTTTTTCTATTAATTCCTTCATCTTTTCAAGCGCTGCATTACCATGCAGGTTCTCAAAATTTTCTTCGGCTTGTTGCTTGTTAATACTGTCCATAAGATTTTTATTTCCAGGGTTAAAAAACTGAGCCGCGGACATAACAAGTAGGTCTGTTTAAAAGATGATTTTTATTTTTTCTTTTATGCTAAACAGCCATCTGTAATAAGTGATCTTATGCGGCATACGAACAACCAATATGTGGTAAAGCATACACTATTAAATCCGCCGGCTTTAATAGTTGAGAATGCAACGTCATTTAGTCGAGGATTTTAATTGCCCCGTCCTTCAGGACGGGATAAAGAATAACAATAACCAACACGGCTTTAGCCGAAAATAAATATTTGGCTGAAGCCAATAGAGCGAATATGTGCTTTCAATAACCACCCTGAAGGGCGGTGCAATTGAATAGAGCCGTTTAACTAAATTGCATTAGATTGAGTATGTTATAAAAATTAAACATGCCAATAAAAAAGGTGGAACGATAACATTCCACCTCTTACCAAAATTCAAAAAGATCAGGCTTCTATTGGCTCAGCTTCTTTAAAAGCAGGGTAATCAGTAAAGCCTTTTTCACCCGGTGTATAAAAAGTATTTGTATCCCATTGTGCCATTGGTGCGTCTTCAGCAAACCTTTCGGGCAGGTCAGGATTTGAAATAAACAATTTACCAAAGGCCACGAGATCTGCCAAACCATCTGCAATCACTGTATTGCCTTTTTCTTCATTAAAATCGTTGTTTATCATCAGCGTGCCTTTGTACATGGGGCGGTAATGCACGGCTATTTGCGGTACTAAAAAAGGAATAGCCGACACATCGGTAAACGGTTCTGATAAATGCAGGTATGCCAGGTCGTAATTATTCAGCGTCGTTACCAGGTGGTCGAAGGTTGGAATGGTTTCTGCATCGGCCTCCATTCCAAAAACGCCATGCAGGGAAGGGTTAAGCCTTACGCCGATCCTGTTTTGCGGAAACACTTTGCTCACTTCGTCCAGCACTTCAAAAAAGAAGCGGCTCCTGTTTTCAATGCTGCCACCGTATTCATCGGTACGCAGGTTGGAGGTAGCGTTAAAAAACTGGTGAAAAAGATAGCCGTTCGAGGAGTGAATTTCAACACCGTCAAAACCAGCAGCTTTTGCATTGATGGCGGCGTTTTTAAAGTCCGCTACGGTTTGTTTTATTTCTGCTATGCTCATGGCTTTTGGCGTAACTGTGTCTTTAAAACCTTGCGGCGTGTACGCTTTGGTATTCGGGTTTATGGCGCTCGGGGCGAGTGGCAATGTACCATTGTGAAAATCGGGGTGTGAAATTCTGCCAACATGCCAAATCTGTATAAAAATTTTACCATCCGCTTCATGAACGGCATTCGTTACTGCCTTCCAGCCTTTAACCTGGGCTTCAGCGTAAATGCCCGGCGTGTTGATATAACCCACGCCTGCTTTTGATACCTGTGAACCTTCCGTTATAATTAACCCGGCACCCGCCCGCTGGGTATAATATTTCACGTGTAAGTCGGTCGGAGCATTTTCGTCATTGTCGGCCCTCGACCGGGTCATTGGCGCCATTACGATCCTGTTTTTTAAGTGGAGATCGCCCATTTGGAACGGTTCTAATAAAGGTTGTGCTTGCATAAGTTGCTCTTTTAAAATTGATGTAGGTACTTTAATGTTTAAACTTTAATAGACAAATGACAAGCCATTTTGTTCAGGCTGCCGTAATGACGGGAGGCTCATATTGTCATCGTAATCGTTTATGCCTCAAATATTCTTGCAGTTTTTTTTCTCTATTGTTCTTTTGGCTTGCATTAATTGGTAACCCGGTGGGGATATTTCGAAAAAAAATCAGGGCGGTGGACTTCACCGGCTCACTGCGGGTACCTTTTCCTAAAAGAGAAGAGAAATGGAAAGCGGTTACTGACAGACCCAAATCGACAACAGTCGCATCCTTACATTTGCGGCATGGAGCAACGTTATGAAACGGTGGTAGGGCTTGAAGTTCATATTCAATTGTCTACCAAAACCAAGCTTTTTTGCGGAGACAGCGCAGCTTACGGAGGCGCACCCAATACACATATTTCACCTATTACGCTGGCGCATCCCGGCACATTGCCGGTGCTGAATAAAACGGCTGTTGAATTCGCCATTAAACTTGGGCTGGCCCTTGGCTGCGATATTACCCGCCACAGCTTTTTCGACCGCAAACATTATTTCTACCCCGACCTGCCGAAAGGCTTCCAAACCAGCCAGAGCCGGTCGCCGGTTTGCATGGGCGGCCAATTGAAAGTATCGGTTGGCGGCGAAGAAAAATTGGTACAGATCCATCATATTCACCTCGAGGAAGATGCCGGCAAAAGCATTCACGATGCCGATCCTGACTATACCTGCATCGACCTGAACCGTGCTGGTGTGCCATTGCTGGAACTGGTTACCGAACCTGTTCTCCGCAGCAGCGAAGAGGCTTATTCCTTTTTGACCAACCTTCGCAAACTGGTTCGCTGGACGGGTATTTGTGATGGCAATATGGAAGAAGGCAGCCTGCGCTGTGATGCAAACATTTCGATAAGACCAGTAGGTCAAAGCGAACTTGGCACCAAGGTGGAAGTCAAAAATTTGAACAGCATCCGCAATGTGCGCCGTGCCATTGATGCCGAGGTGGAGCGCCAAACGAAAATGCTGGACAACAACGAAACCATCATTCAGCAAACCCGTGGTTACGACGCTGATTCCAATACCACAACCGGCCAGCGGGATAAGGAAGAAGCGAATGACTATCGTTATTTGCCCTGCCCTGATCTTCCGCCATTCGAAATCAGTGATGCCTGGCTAAGCGAGGTGCAGGAAATGTTGCCGGAACTACCGGAAACGCTGTTTGAAAAATATACAACAGCTCTTGGTCTTCCCGCACAGGATGCAGAAGTGCTGACTGAAGAGAAGGCATTAAGCGATTATTTCAACCAGCTGGTAAAAGAAACGTCGCATGTAAAAGCCGCTGCCAACTGGCTGTTGGGCCCAATAAAAAGCTGGCTGAACGGGCAGAATGCAGAGATCAGTTCTTTGCCATTGTCGCCTGCGCAATTGGCCGCTGTTATCGAAATTGTGCAAAGCGGTGCGGTAAGTTTCAGTGCCGCTTCGTATACTTTGCTAACGGCTGTATTGCAGCAACCAATGGCTGACGTAAAAACATTGGCTGCTTCGCTAAACCTTGTGATGGACAGTAACGAAGACGAACTCGAAAGCTGGGTGAAAGAAGTGCTGGCCGCAATGCCGGATAAAGTAAAAGAATACCAGAAAGGCAAAAAGGGATTGATCGGTTTGTTTGTTGGCGAGGTAAAAAAACGCAGCAAAGGCAAGGCAGATCCGAAGAAAACGACTGCATTGCTGGAAGACAAATTGAAAGCATAATACGCAGCTTTGTATAAACGCTAAAAAGAAAAAGGCTGTCCCGAAAGACAGCCTTAAGATAGGAACAATTCATAATGACTAATAAAGAAGCCCGGCACACCACCTCGCTTCTTTATTTTAATGCACGTCTATTTGGAGTATTTGTCCGCCGCCATTTGCCATCGGGCTAAAGCCCCAGTTAGAAACATATAATTTGCCATCGGGGCCCATGGTCATTGCAGTTGGCAAACTAAGACCGTTTGCAATAACGGTTTTGTTGCCATTAGAATCAATTCTTAACACTCTTCCTAATCCGGGCATTGGAAATGGTGCACCAGCCGTCATTTCCAATACATACATCTGGTTGCCTTTATCCATTACCAATCCGAGAACTGTATTCAAGCCAGTGACCCAATCTTTAAGTTCACCGGACGGAGTTATCTTCAGGATTTTTGAAGCGCCACCGGGAATTGGAAACGGATGAAGGTTGCCTACAAAGAAATTGCCATGGTAAGCAATAGTTGTGGGTACTATATGTCCCTGGCTGGCGGATATATCTACTACGCGGCTTACCTGGCCGTTTGTGGTTACTTTATCCAGCTCACCATGATTGGGTTCCACAACATAAAAATCACCACGAACATTAATCATGCTATATGGCGTTCCGTCTGGTTCAAAATCATCTTCTTCAGGGTGTGCCACCGGGTGTGCTTGCCAAAAAGCACTGAGGTTGGCGATCATCGTCCAGCTTCCATCGGAATTCATTCTTACTATTCCGTTAGGCATGGAGGTTACGCCATGAGAGCAGCCGGCACCGGCTAGTAAAGCGTATAAAGTATTGCCAACAAATTCAACATCTGAAACCCCTTCCACATCGCCACCAATAATTTCATTAGCCTGGCTTGAAGGAAATCTATTTGTAATGACAGTTCTTACACCACCGGGGGTAATTTTTGATACCCCTCCGCCCGTTGCACTTCCCAGGTAAGGACCAACCGGGAAAGGAACTTGTTCGCACTGACCAACGGTTGACACCGAACCGCCGGTTCCTCCTTCCGCAACATATAAATTTCCATCTGGACCAAACTTTAATCCTCTCGGGTTATTCAACCCTTCTGCAAACACATGAACATTGTTTGTTAATGGAACTGTCGGTTTCTTTTTTAGCATTTCAGCCCTTGTTAACAGGGCTGCATCTTTTTGAGTGGACGTAACTTGTTTTTCGCAAGAAATAATGAACGTAACAAGAGTGGAAATAATAACTATTTTCCTAATGTTTGTTGAAAACATAAATTCCTCCTTGATTTTTTTACCAATAATTAAAAAAATTAATAGAATACAAAACCTGTGGAATAAAAGATTCAGAAATATTGGACTCAGATGTCATCGGAATGGAGAATCATCATTGTCATTCAACTTTGGTTTAAGTAATGGTTACGGGCGCAAAGTGCCGTATGACTTTCAAGGCAAAGCAATCATGATCGTTCAATCCACATGCATAGCATTGATCTTTCTTCTTCAAAGTTCTTAATCGAGGGTTTTTATAGTGACCTGTATTGAATGCTTTGAAGTATCAGAAACAACATAACGCATACCTATAAAAATAATCTGTTTACATGAAGAAATGAACTGGACAATTAAAATAAAATTAAAAATAAAAATAATAAGAATGAACTTAAATGAATCGGAGCCTGACCACAATTGAGGTGTTATTTCTACTTCATTAGCATTGCTTTAGGAAAAGCCCTTAGTAAAGAGAATGCTTCACAAGATGAGACAGATTATTCCAATTGCGGAAAATCGTTCCCTTGTACATCGATAACTTTTGTAGCGTTCCCCCGGAAGCTATACTACCGGGTTTTAAATACTGAACCGGGTGATTATTTCCTCGAATTTCATAATAGGAATTTCTTTTAAGATCAATCTTTGCCACTGGCAAAATGTTTCAGGTACTTTTGCGCCTCACTTTTTTAACCTGAGCGGTAATACAAATGGAAAGATTTATCGGTGCTTTTTTCATATGCTCGATGCTGTTAGCCTGCAACAATGATGGCCCTGAAAAATTGAACGTTAAAGGGACTTTTACCGGTGCTGCCGGAAATAAAATTATGCTGGCGGAACTGCCATTCAATAATCCGCAGCGGCTGGTGCTCGATTCAGCTACTCTTGACAGTACCGGTAATTTCAGCCTGCGTACAATACAGCAACAGGAAGGCATGTACCAGTTGTTTATTCAAAATGGCCCCGGTATTTTGTTGGTAAATGATACGAATGATATTGTGATACATGCCAATATCGATAGCCTTGGCAAATACAACATTGAAAATTCAAAGGCCAGCAGGTCTATTAAAAGTCTTTACGACCGGTTAACGATAATGGAAGAAGCTGCCGGCAGGGCAAACGTGCTGGCTGACAGCATAGCTAAAACAAAAACACCCGATAGCTTACAAGCGCCCTATCTGCAGGCCCGCGACCGCAGCAATAAAACCATTACTAATTTCTTAACCTCCTACCTCGGAATGGAAAAGAACGCTACCGCGTTATGGTATGGGCTTGGCGTAGCCTCACATTTCCTTACCAAAGAGCAATGGGCAGCCGCAGTACAAAAAGTGGCAGCTGCACATCCCAATCACCCCGGCATTACACTAATGAAAATAAACGTTGCAACGGCGCAGCAACAGGAGGCACAGGGTAAACAATTGCTTAATAAACCGGTGTCAAATATTACCCTGACGGATACCAGCGGCAAGCAGGTATCAATAAGCCAGTTTAAAGGCAAATGGCTGCTGATAGATTTCTGGGCAAGCTGGTGTGCACCCTGCCGGGCAGAGCATCCAAATCTTGTAGCAGCTTACCGGCAATACCGCAACAAAAATTTTAATATCCTTGGCATATCACTTGATAAAGACAAAGCAGCGTGGACGAAAGCCATTGCAAAAGACACATTGAGCTGGCCACAAATGAGCGACCTGCAGCAATGGGAAAGCAAAGCTGTTGCGCTTTACGATTTTAATTCCATCCCGTTTAACATACTCGTTGATACTGCCGGCATTGCCATTGCAGTAAATCTTCACGGAGCTGCATTGCAGGAGAAGTTGGGGAAGTTGCTGATGAAAGCGCCAGGAAAGTAAGGTGAGAAGTTTACAAGGTGATAGGCAGAAAGCTAACAGGTTGATCTTGCAGTAAGTTGATTGGTTAAAAAAAAATGAGTGCTGATAGAATCACAAAATCACCCAACACCAACATCTAAAATTTGCTGCAATAAACATTGAAGACTTACAGAATATTTGCAAAGCATTTTCTTGCGTAATCGAAAGCATTAAATGGATAATGATTTAGCAAGGATTTTATAAAATCTTACCTTTCATTCTGCAATCAATTTGTTATGAATACTACAGGATATTCTCAAACACCACTTGCCAAAAAACTGGGATTAAAAGATGGTTTTATTATTCGGTTAATAAACCAGCCCACACATTATTTTTCTTTGTTCACCGACCTGCCGGACGATCTAAACTTTGAAGACGATACCGACGTTAAAAAGAATCTCATTCATTTTTTTACCACTTCAAAAACCGAACTCGAGCAACAACTTATTTCATTAAAAAATGAGTTAGTGCCCAATGGTATGATTTGGGTTTCCTGGCCCAAAAAAGCTGCTAAAATTAATACAGATGCCACGGAAGATATTATCAGGAATCATGCACTATCCATTGGCCTGGTAGATATAAAAGTTTGTGCGGTAGATGAAACCTGGTCGGGGCTGAAGTTGGTAATTCCTGTTAAGGATAGAGTAAAATAATCGTAGTGGTGATTGGCAGGATGTAAGTCTTGCAGTTGGTTGCCTATTCAATAGCAATGCTTTCCTTCTTTAAAAATTGATAGCTTATCCTCCATTAAACAAATGGCTAAAATGTATCACAAAAAAATAGTTCTTCTCTTACTTGGCAGCGTGTTTTTTTGCCGTTATACAAGCGTTGCACAACAGAAATCGCAGGCTTTTAAAGTCGTCGCTTTTTATACTGCAAAAAACGACCAGGCGCATATCAGTTTTGTGGCAGAAGCAAATATTTGGTTTAAGCAAATGGCAGCAGATCATGATTTTGTTTATGATACAACTACCAACTGGAATAACATGAATAGCAGCTTTCTTTCGCGTTATAAAGTGGTTGTTTTCTTGGATACAAGACCCGATTCAACTGCACAACGAACAGCCTTTGAACAATACATGAAACAGGGCGGCGCATGGATGGGTTTTCATTTTTCTGCATTCGCACTAACGCCCTCCGATTTTCCGCAAAACTGGGATTGGTATCACAATGTTTTTTTAGGAGCGGGAAGTTATGTAAGTAATACCTGGCGGCCTACCGCTGCTACGCTGCGTATTGAAGATACAAATTACGCTGCAACCAAAAATTTGCCTGCAACCTT